>NZ_JBVHQB010000024.1:0-147647 GCF_055567635.1 Streptomyces sp. NPDC026500
CGCCGACCAGGCAGCGGCCGAACCAGTGAACCTGAAAACATGTCAACCCGCCCTGACCTGCTAGTCAGCCACTCCCGCGCAGCGGGGGAACCTCAGGGAAGCACGGTGAAAGCTGCCGAGGCCGAGGGGACAACGCCCAGGACGTTCGCCAGGTCAGCGGACAAGCGAGCCTCGAATGCCCGCAGCTTCCCAAGCTGAGAGCGCGAGTTCGATTCTCGTCACCCACTCCAACACGAACCCAGGTCATGGACCCGGGGGTCGTTTGTTGTCTGGACCGGTACCCGCGGATTTCGTCGCCATTCCATGGCGTTGGGCCATCGAGCGGACCTTGGGCCCACTCGTGCATCACCGTCGCCCGGCCTGCGACTACGAGATCCTGCCCGCCCGCTCCGAAGCCGTGACCCACTCCGCGATGACCGATCTGATGACCCGCCGCCTCGCCGGCGAGGCCACCATCTTCCGGCGCGACCCTGCATCACGGGACCAAGCACTCATTCCGTTCTGAAACGCCGAGCGAAATATCCTCTCAACCTGATCAAGGCTATTCGGTGCCGGTCTCGGCCTTGTACAGCATCTGGGCCAACAACAGGGCGCCTCCAGTCGCTGCCCCTACCGCTCCCGCGGCCAGGAAACCGCGAGAGGAACGCCAGGACAGCACCGACCACCGCGACTGCGCGGAAAACAACGATCCTGTACTCAGCCACGACCCGGTTGAGATCAGCGACAGGGAGGAACCGATCGAGCCGACCGACAGGGCACTTCCGATCGAGCCGACTGACAAGGCCGAACCGACAGACCCCACGGACAGTACCGATCCCACTGAGCCGATCGACAACACGGAGTCCTGTGACCACAACGACAGCACTGAACCAGAGGAGGCACGACGGATCGACCGTACGGACAGTTTTGTCATGAGGCCATCCTGCCCGCTGGTCGCGCTGTCTCGGGAGGATGTGGACGGATAACGCGGGTCTCGGGTGAGGACCTTCCGCCACCTGGCTCGCTGCGTGGCGGGGCAGACCCCCTTGGGAGCCCAGATCGGCCCGGAACCACGACTACGCCAGACCCCCCATGAGTGTCCAACTGCGTGACAACGCCGACGAACACCGGCGGACGCCCACGCACACCCACGGACCATCCCAGCAGCTCACAGCCACACCGTCCCAAGGCAGCGCCCCCGCCCAAGTTGCTTCGGGACGAAGCAGTCGCGTCGCTAAGGTGCGTCGTATGAGCGACGACGTTCCGGTCTGCCCTGAGTGCAGCCAGCCCATGAGGTCTGGTGGCCTCGTGCTCTCCGAGCGGGAGGCCGATGGCCGGCGGACCTGTCGGTCACTGTGGAAGTGCGCCGACCAACACGTCTGGTGGCGCTGGGCCGACCAGCCGGATGGGCCATGGGAGGTCTGTCCCATGCCGCAGCTGTTTCGCTACACCCAACGCTGACACCCAACGCTGACATCAACGGCCACGGACAGCCACCATGGTCAGCACCCGGCAATGGCACCCACGCACGAGCTGTACGGCGGCCACCCAGGGGCGGGATCGAATTCCTAAATCGGGTATCGCAGGTTCGAATCCTGCCGGGGGGCACATGGCTAAGGGCCAGTTCAATGGCTTGATCCTCTCGAACTGGCCCTTTCGTGTGATCCCAGCCGTGCCAAGCCCGTGCCACAAGCGCGGCTAGGCGTCGGACTCGCCGACCAAGTCCCGCGAGTCCGTCGCCCAGGATGCCGGCGCCCAGAAGGAGGAGCACGATCGCGGTGATCACGGCGCTGTTGCTGATCATGAATTGCCTGACACTGTCCAGGAACGAAGCCGCACGCTGTCCGCCGAGCAGATGGATGATGACGGCACCCAGCACGGTGCAGGATCCGACGAGAACGAAGACGGTGACGGCCACAGTCAGATCGCCATCGTGAGCCCCCGTTTCGACGATCGACGTGGCCGCCGAGGCCGTCAGAACGAGGTTCTTCGGGTTGGCACCCGACAGCAGCGCACCGAGGACCAGCGTCCGCAGGGCCGAGACGTCATCGAGTGACGCCATCCAGCGTGGCGTCTCGGTCTCGCTGTCGACACCCGGACGCTGCCACCAAGTGCGCACCCCCAGCACGATGAGAACCACTCCGGCGAGCACCCGCCCCCCGTCTGCGATCGCTGACGAGGGGCTTTCGGGGTTGTCGGCTCCACCGAACACGAACACAACGAGCGTTGCCGCGATCCCGAGCCCGGCGATCCACCCGACCGTGAACAGCAGGCCGTTGCGTCGGCCGTGTCGGCCGGCCAGGATCAGCACGATCCCGATCAGAAGGAAGGGGCTGAGGGCGACCGCGAGTGCCGTCGGCAACGCGGCTCCAATTGCCTGGATCAGCACGGGCTCCCCTTCTCAACCTCATCCCAGAGCGCTGCGGAGTGCCTTCTCAGGACAGTACCGAGCGCACACCTCCGGGAAGCTCTTGCGCCGCCGTCCATATGGGTCATCGACTGGTGCTGTCCGCCGTGCCACTCTCGTGCCAGATGGGATCTGGGACAACCAAGGGCGTCGATGGTGGGGGGATCTCTACGAGTTGTGTCCTGACGTTCTCGTGGCTTCCCAAATAGTGCTGTTGTCCGAGCATGGTTCGCTGCATGTAGGCTCGCCGACCCGCCGTTGGTGCAGATGAGGAGCGTCATGGAGCTGTTGCCGTGGGGGGTGAACCGTGTCGCGAACAGCGCTCTCGGGGTCATCCCGGCGGTTGTGGCCATCGCGTATCTGGCGCAGGCCGGCGACACCCTTCCGCGACTGATGGCTTGCCCAGCCCTGATCGGGTTCGCGGTGATTGCCGTCAGGGGGTATCGCCTCGGTGTGAGGTGCGAGCACGGGACGCTGGTGGTCCGTGGATACCTGCGCACGCGGGCGATCGCCCGCGAAAGCATCACCGGGGTCACAGACCTCCCGGCGGTCAGATGGACGACGCCCAGGGGACGCAAGCGATGGACCCCCGTCACAGCGTTCATGACGAGCCCGAACGAAATCTCGGCGAGCCGACTTCACAAGGCGCGCGCCGTCGGGAAGCTGCGGCGGTGGGCGAGGCGGTAGGGGCCTGGCTCGGCCATGGACTACTCGCACCAGCGCTACGGATCACAAGGCGTCGTGCCCCAGTCGCGCCCGGTCGAGCAGGCAACAACGGTGAACCGCAGGCACTCACGGGCGTCAGGCAACGCATCGACCCCTGACTGATTTAGCTGGTCACCGCGCGCGCGTGGGACCGACGGGACGGCTCGGCGGTACTGCCGGGAGTACGGTGATCCGCTGCCGCAGGCGACAGCGGCGGAGGCTTCAAGAGACCCGGCAGCGGGTCATCGCGATCCAGCTGGGTGAACAGACGGAGTGCCCGGTTTGTATCAGGTTATGGACGTCGAGACTGAGGCCATGACCCCCTCGGAAAACACCCTCGCCAAGAACAAAGACATCGTGCGCGCGTTCATCGACGCGCTGTTCACCAAGGGCGACCTCGGCGCGGTCGACAAGTACCTTGCCGAGGACTTCGTCGACCACGACCCTCCGTTCGACGCGCCTGGCGACCGTGAAGGCATCCGCGCGGCCGGCGCGCTGTTCCGAAAGGCATGTCCCGACTGGCGCAGCGAGGTGAACCTGATGATTGCCGAGGGCGACCTGGTCGTCGAGCACTTCACGGCCAGTGGGACGCAACGCGGTGAACTGCTCGGGGTGCCGGCCCCGGCCGAAGGCCGCCCCTTGACCTTGCGCGGAACCAACATCTTCCGGGTCCGGGGCGGACACATCGTCGAGCGGTGGGGCCGGACCGACGAACTCGGCATCCTGACCCAACTGGGGTTGGTCCCATCGCAGACGTAGCGTCGAAGCCAGGGCAGTGGACCGCTGCGGCGAGGCATCACCGCAGCGTCTTCGTGGATCGGCGACGGCCGAGGAGACAGCGCCATCGCCGGCTGCACCACCGCGCGGCCGGCGAAGCGGAGCAGATGAAGTCGCGACGGTTCTCTGCGAGAGATGCTGTCCAGCTCCTTGACCACCACGGCCGACTCGCACCGTGAACGAGCCGGGGCAGACTGGGGGCGTGATCACCGCGCCGATCGTCGTGCATCGGCTTCTCGTACGGGCGGCCGGAGAGTCACCGTGCACAGCCACGGACGGGACGAGATCGTCAGCACCGCCTACAGCGACCACGACCTGGTGGTGTTCCTCCCGGGCACAGGTACTGGCGACCCGGAGGCCGTCCTGGACGATCTGCCGTCGACGCGCGCCAAGAGACGGCGCACCGCCGGCGAAGGGCCCCTACGCCGATCTGCACTCCGCGAGCCGCTTCTCCAGGAACCTCCGTTCGGCCGCGTTCTCCACCAGTTCGAGGGTCCTTTCGTACGCCTCGGCGGCCTCCGGCATGCGTCCGGCGCGGCGCAGCAGGTCCGCGCGGGTGGCGGGCAGCAGGTGGTACGTGTCCAGCTCGCCCTCCTCCTCCAGTTCGGCGACCAGCGCGAGCCCGGCGTCGGGACCTTCGGACATGCCCACGGCGACCGCTCGGTTGAGCCGGACCACGGCGGAGGGCACGAAGCGCCGGAGCTCGCCGTAGAGGGCCGCGATGTCGGCCCAGTCGGTCTCCGCGGCCGTGGCGGCGGTGGTGTGGCAGGCGGCGATCGCGGCCTGGATCTGGTACGGGCCGGGGCGCCCCCGGCGCAGGGCGGTCTCCAGCAGTGCGGCGCCCTCCTCGGCCTCGGACCTGTCCCAGGCCGTACGGTCCTGGTCCTCCAGGGTCACCAGGTCACCCTCGGCGTCGACGCGCGTTCCGCGGCGCGCGTCGTGCAGCAGCAACAGCGCCAGCAGACCGAGGACTTCGGGTTCGTCGGGCATCAGGCGGGCCAGGACGCGGGCGAGGCGGATCGCCTCGACGGAGAGGTTCGTGCGGACCAGATCGGCGCCGGCCGTGGCCGCGTACCCCTCGTTGAAGAGCAGGTAGAGGACACCGAGGACGCCCGTGGTCCGTTCGGGCAGGAGGTGCGCGGGCGGTACGCGGTACGGGATGCCCGCGTTGCGGATCTTCCGTTTGGCGCGCACCAGCCGCTGCGCCATCGTGGCCTCGGGGACGAGGAAGGCGCGCGCGATCTCGGGCGTGGTCAGCCCGGCCAGGGTGCGCAGGGTGAGCGCCACCTGGGCCTCGATGGGCAGCGCCGGGTGGCAGCAGGTGAAGATCAGCCGCAGCCGGTCGTCGCGGACCCCGCTCCCGTCGTCGAAGTCCGGGTCGTCGGGGTCGTACGGGCTGTACGGGTCGTACGAGCCGTACAGGTTGTACGGCTCCTCGTCGCGCGTCGACACCGCCACCTCCCGCAGCTTCTGCGCACCGACCGCCTCCCGGCGCAGTACGTCCAGGGCGCGGTTGCGCGCGGTCGTGGTCAGCCAGGCGCCGGGGCGGCGCGGTACTCCGTCGCGCCGCCACCGGTCGAGCGCCTGGGTGAAGGCGTCCTGCGCGCACTCCTCGGCGAGGTCCCAGTCGCCGGTCACCCGGATCAGGGTGGCGACGACCTGGCCCCACTCCTCGCGGAACGCGGCGGCTACCGCCTCCTCGATGTCGTCGTTCACTCCCAGAGCGGCCGCACCTCCACCGAACCGCCGCCCAGCGCCGCCGGATGCCGGGACGCGAGCGCGATGGCCTCGTCGAGGTCGGCGACCTCGATGATGTCGATGCCCGCGACGTACTCCTTCGATTCGACGAACGGTCCGTCGCTGAGCAGGACTTCGTCGCCCTGCACCCGGACGGTGGTGGCGTCGGTGGCCGGCCGCAGCCGGGCGCCGCCCTTCACGATGTCGCGGTCGCGCACCTCTTGGATGTACGAGGTGAACCGGGGGTCGTCGGCGATCTCCTCGGGACTGAGCTCCTCGCCACCGACAGCCGTGCAGATGAACAGGGCGTACTTCACGACCGGAGCTCCCCGGTCCCCGAAATGTCGGTGGCCGACGGCACCGACGTGTGCTGGTGGACGATCTGCCAGCGGTCGCCGGCCGCGCGGTAGCCCGTGGTGACGCGTGCGGTGGTGTCCAGTGTTCCGCCGTCGACGAGCGGGGCGCGCAGACGCACCAGGGCATGGCTGAAGGCGACGCTCTCGTCGATACGCAGACGGAAGTCGAGCACCTCGCGGTCGGCGGGTCCCGCGAGCGTCGAAAACCACTGTTCCTCTGCCTTGCGCAGGGCGTCGGCGCCGCTCTGTTCCAGGCCGCTCACGGGGTGGAACACCTCGACGTCAGGGGCGTAGCAGGCCATCGCCCGCTCGATGTCACGCTCGCGGGCGGCCTCGGTGAGCTCCGCGTCAAGGCGTCGGATCTCGCCCTCGGCGTCCTCGTCGTCCCAGAACGCGCGGACCTCCATCGCGCCGATGGTGGCGACCGGGTGCTTCGCGGCGGCCTCGACGGCCTCCTCCATATCGGCGCAGTCGAGGATGTCGAAGCCGGCGACGTACTCCTTCGTCTCGGCGAACGGCCCGTCGGTGCGCAGCACTTCGCCGTCACGCACCCGGACGGTGACCGCCTCGGCGGGCAGCCGGAGCCGGTGGCCGTGCAGCCGTACGCCGCGCTCGGCGCCCAGCTCCTCGACCCAGGGTTCGACGGGCGCCATGCCGGAGGCGTCAGCAGTGTCGTCGCCGCAGACCAGCAGCATGTACTTCATGGTTCCTCCCGGTACTCATGAGCTTCCTACACCCCACCGACGAACGGCGCCGCGGTGAATCGACAGGCACCGGTGATTCTTTTTGTTCGCGGGGAGGGCACGTGCGGCGGGTCCCTGTCACCGGATTCGGGCACGCGCCGGGCCGGGATGCGAGTCCCGGGCCGGGCGCGTCTTCGTACCGGCCGGTGGGCGCGGCGTCAGAGGCGCGCGGCCCCCGGCCGCACGGGAAGGGCCCGGACGCTGTTGCCCACGAAGCTGGCGTGCCGGGTGAGCTCCGCCTCGGACACGGCGAGGTCGAGGTCGGGGAAGCGGGTGAAGAGCCGCTCCAGGGCGATGGTGGCCTCCATCCGGGCGAGGGGGGCGCCGAGGCAGTAGTGGGCGCCGTGCCCGAGGGAGATGTGCCGGACGGCGCCGGGCCGCCCGGAACGGGTGATGTCGAAGCGGTCGGCGTCCGGACCGTGCGCGGCCCGGTCGCGGCCCGCGGCCGAGTAACCGGCGAGGACGGGCGTGCCCCGGGGAATGACGGTCCCGTCGACCGTCAGGTCCCGTACCGGGTAGCGGAACGGGAAGTAGCTGACGGGCGCGTCCCAGCGCAGGGTCTCCTCGACGACGTCCGCCCAGCTCGACTCGCCCTTCTGGACCGACTCCAGCTGGTCCCGGTGCCCGCACAACGCCCGTACGGCGTTGGTGATCAGGTTCAGTGTGGTCTCGTGCCCGGCGATGATCATGAGCACCAGGGTGCCGATGAGTTCCTGCTGGCTGAGCCGGTCGCCCTCCTCGTCCCGGGCGGCGATCAGCGCGCTGGTGAGGTCGTCGCCGGGGCTCTCCGCGCGCGCGGCGGCGACGGCGCTGAGCACGGCGACCAGTTCGCGGTTCGCGGCGACGGCCTGCTCCGGGCCGATGTCGGTGGCGACGACCTGGTTCGACAGATGGTGGAGCCGGTCGAGGTACTCGGCCTCGACACCGAGGAGTTCACCGATGACGCCCATCGGCAGCGGGAGCGCGAAGTGTCGGCGCAGGTCGGCCACTCCCCCGCCGTCCTCCGCCGCCGCGTGCAGGCCGTCGAGCAGTCCGGAGGTCAACTCCTCGATGCGGGGGCGCAGTTGCTCGACCCGTCGCACGGTGAACGCCTTGCTGACCAGGGATCGCAGCCGCCGGTGGTCGTCACCGTCGGCGGTCGTCATCCCCTGCACGGTGGCGAAGGTCAGCAGCGGCCAGCCGGCGGCTATGTTCCCCTCGCGCAGGGCCGTGAAGTGCTGGGCCCCCTTGGCGACGTCCGGGTGCGCGAGGAACTCCTTCAACGCCTCGTGTCCCAGCACCGCCGCCCCTTCCACCGCACCGGGCAGTACCACCGTCGCGACGGCGCCTCGCGCGAGCATCCGCTCGTTGTCGGCGTGCGGGCAGCCGCCCGCGGGGTCCATGCGGTGCGGCGTGCCGGGCGAGGTGTCCACCGTGTTCTCCTTGCTGCTGGGCCGAGTTGGCGGTCGTACGACATCTTCGGGCACCGTACGACGATCGATTGTGCCTGCTCAGAGCGGCGTGCGCAGCAACTCGGCGAACGGCTGTCACCTGATGTTCTCGACGCCCGTGCGGACGTCGTGTCCCCTCGGCACCGCATGCCGTGAGGGAGTGTCAGCTGTCGAGGTCGTCGGCGAAGTGCCGGAATCCGTGCCGGTCCCGGTGCATGGCCCACAGGGTCTCCGCGAGCGCGTCCGGGTCCTTCCTCGGGTGCCCGGGGATGATCTCGCCGGGAATGATGAGCTGTCCCACGTGGATGCCGTCGCCGCCGAGGGTCTCGTGCAGCAGATGGCCGTACGCGCTCTCGGCGGCGAACGCGATCGAGGTGCCCGCCCGGTCGACGTCCGGGATCACCGCGCTGCCGCCGTTGACGAGCAGAACAGTGCCGCGGCCGAGCGAGCGCATCCCGGGGAGTACCTGCCGCACGGCGGCGACCGGCCCGTAGACGGAGAGCTCGATCGGACCGATGACGTCTTCGGGGCGGGTCTCCAGCACCGGCCGCATGAAGTCCGGGTGCGGGACCGGGCTGTACTGGAGCACCTCGATCGGGCTCAGGGCTCCGGACACGGCGTCCAAGGCGGCCGCGAGGGCCTTCGGGTCGCGTACGTCGGCGGCGAAACCGCGTGCTGAGACTCCGGCGTCGGCGAGCTCGGCGGCGAGGCCGTCCAGCCGCTCCTGGTTGCGCGAGACGAGCGCGACGTCGAAGCCCTCGCGGCCGAACCGCCGGGCGACGGCGGCGCCGAGGCCGGGGCCGGCTCCGATGATGGCGATCGTGGTCATGGTCCTCACCTCGGTGATCCGATCGGGTCGAAGGAACCGGCGAGCTGCCAGGAAGGCGGTCAGTTCAGGGTAGGTGCGCCGACGGCGAACCGATACCGCACGCCCGGAGCACGGACGCCTCGTCCCCAGAAGCAGGGGTGCCGCACAACCAGAGCGCGGGGTGCCGCACAATCAGAGCGCGGCTACCCACACCCGGTGCGCGGACCCGCCAGTGCGACTCGCCGGTACGCCCCGGCGGTCTTCGGCCGGGGCGGCATCGCGGACCGTTTCACCCAAGGCTCGTGCTCGGCGGCACCGGATCGGCCCGTGCCGCCCGCCGATCCGGGATCCTTCCCACCGGCCCCCACCCCTCGGGTTCAATGCCCCCGGACCAGCGGAGGGCGGGGCGGCGAACTTCCGCTGCGGCACGACCACTTGGGCGGCGGCCGGACCGCGCACCGCGGCGCGACGCCCACCTGCGGCGACGGTGCCACCGAGCGATTCGCACGGCTGAGACGTGGATCACGGCCTGACGAGCCCCATCGGTGGTACTCTTCCATCAGCACTCGTGTACGCCGCTTCTTTCAGGCGCCGGTGCCAGTTCCTTTCTCCCGCTGCGACGCTGTCGATTCCGACCGGCGGACCAGCTTCTCGGCACACCTCCCGAGTACGGCCAGGGATCGCTCCCGTCGTACCCGAGGTGATGTTCCCGCCGCACCGAGGCGCGCCCCGCGCCCTCCGTTCGCGGCCCCTCCCCCTTCCTTGCGCATGCCACATGCATTCCCGTCCGTGAGAGGACATCCCATGACCACCACACTCGAACGCCCCCCTGTACAGCAGCGGCCCCAAGCCCAGGTCGCCACCGGTGTCCTCGACATCGACGGCAACGGGAAGGGGCACCTGCGCTCCGCGAACTGCCTGCCCTCGCCCACCGACCTCCAGCTCTCCCCCGCCCTGATCCGCCGTCACGGACTGCGCAAGGGCGACACCGTGGAAGGTGTGCGCGGCGGCCCCCGGATCCTCACCGAGGTCGAGCGGATCAACGGCCGTACGCCCGAAGAACTGCGCCGCCGCCGGCACTTCGGCGACCTCACCCCGCTGCACCCGCGTGACCGGCTCCGGCTGGAGCACCCGGCGAGCGGACTGACCGGACGCGTCGTCGACCTGGTCTCGCCGGTCGGCAAGGGCCAGCGCGGTCTGATCGTCGCCCCGCCCAAGACCGGCAAGACGGTGCTGCTCCAGCAGATCGCCGCCGCCGTGGCCGGCAACCACCCCGAATGCCATCTGATGGTGGTGCTGCTCGACGAGCGGCCCGAGGAGGTCACCGACATGCGGCGCTCCGTACGCGGCGAGGTCTTCGCCTCCACCTTCGACCAGACGCCGAAGCAGCACATCGCGCTCGCCGAACTCGTCATCGAACGGGCCAAGCGGCTCGTCGAGGCGGGCCAGGACGTCGTGATCCTGCTCGACTCCCTCACCCGGCTGTGCCGGGCGCACAACAACGCGGCCGCCGCCGGCGGGCGCACCCTCAGCGGCGGTGTCGACGCAGCGGCACTCCAGGGCCCCAAGCGGCTGTTCGGCGCGGCGCGCCTCGCCGAGGAGGGCGGCTCGCTCACCATCCTCGCCACCGCCCTGGTGGAGACCGGTTCCCGTGCCGACGACTTCTTCTTCGAAGAGCTCAAGGGCACCGGCAACATGGAGCTCCGGCTCGACCGGAACCTTGCCGCCCGGCGTGTCTTCCCCGCGGTCGACATCACCCCCTCCGGCACCCGCCGCGAGGAACTCCTGCTGTCCACAACTGAGTTGACCGCCGCACGAGGACTGCGCCGCGCCCTGCGGACGCGGGACGGGCAGGCCGGCCTGGAAACACTCCTGGAGCGGCTGCGCGCCACCCCGGACAACGCCGCCTTCCTGCGCCAGGTTCAGCCCACCCTGCCCTCCTGACCCCCCGCGTCTGCGGCATCCGGGTGCTCGACGCCGCCACTCGGCCCGGCCACCCCGGCGTGTCGCGAGTCCGTTCCTACGTTTGCGGTATGACCATCGGATTCTCATTCCGTACCGCCGCTTCTCGCTCCGCGGTCACGCGGGCCGCCCTCTCCTGCTCCGCCGTCTGCGCCGTCGGTGTGCTGGCCGCCGCGCAGAGCCCGGCCGCCGCACTCACCGACGCGGGCCCCGGGGCGCCGCAGCCCGCCGCGTCGCCACCCTCGTCGCTGTATGAACCAGGGACGCAGGTACGGCCCCGGGCCGGGGCGCCCGAGGTCCCCGAGGACATCTCCGCGCTGTCCTGGGTGGTGGCCGACGCCCGCACCGGCGACGTGCTCGCCGCGCACAACGCCCACCGCAGGCTGCCGCCCGCCAGCACCCTCAAGACCCTGTTCGCCCTCACCGTCCTCCCGACGCTGCCCGGCAGCACCCGGCACACCGTCAAGGAGCAGGAGCTGGAGGGCATCGGCGCGGGCAGCAGCATGGTCGGCGTGGCCGAGGGAATCACCTACCGCGTGGCGGACCTGTGGCGCGGTGTCTTCCTCAACTCCGGCAACGACGCCGTGCACGTGCTCGCCTCGATGAACGGCGGCTGGACGAGCACCGCCGCACAGATGCAGGCCAAGGCCCGCTCCCTCGGCGCCCGTGACACCCACGTCGTCTCGCCCGACGGCTACGACACACCCGGACAGGTCTCGTCGGCGTACGACCTGGCGGTGTTCGGACGGGCCGGGCTGCGCAACCCGGACTTCGCGCGGTACTGCTCCACCGCCGAGGCGATGTTCCCCGGCGACGGCGGCTCCTCGTACGGGATCCAGAACACCAACCGGCTGCTCACCGGCGCGAACGGGGTGGAACCGTACCCGGGTCTGATCGGTGTCAAGAACGGCTACACCACGAACGCGGGCAACACCCTGGTCGCCGCCGCCAAGCACGGCACGCGCACCCTCGTCGTCACGGTGATGAACCCTCAGGCGGGAGGCGGGCTGACCGTGTACGAGGAGGCGCGCTCGCTGCTCGACTGGGGCTTCGAGGCGGACGGCCGGGTCGATCCGGTGGGCACGCTGCTCGACACACGTGCCGTCCCGGCCGCCGGTCCCTCCGCGCCGGCCAGGCCCGCCGCGCGGCCCGGTCGCGCCGCACGGCCCGCGGCCACCGCTCCGCCCGTGACCGGCGCACGGCCCGTGGCCGCCGCGTCCCCGGACGACGCGGGTCTCGGCTGGTCCGACGCGGCCGAGATCGCGGGCGCCGCCGCGCTGGGTGCCGCGGGCGTCGCTCTCGCCCTGCGGCTCAAGGCGGGCCGGGCCAACCGCGGCTGACCGACGGGCAGCCACAGCAGCAGCCCGAGCGTGATCCACGCATAGGTGTTGCTGCCGAGGAAACCGTCGAGGCCCGACGCGTCGTCGAACCACAGCCACACCACGCTGCTGCACAGCACCACGTACAGGGCCGCCGCGACCCGCAGCCGGCGCCGGTGCAGCAGCACGGCGAAGGACGGCAGCAGCCAGACGAGATGGTGCACCCAGGTGATCGGGCTGACGAGACAGGCTGCGAGCCCGGTGAGGGCGAAGGCGGCGGTCCAGTCGTCGTCGGCCAGGGCACGCGAGGTCCGCCACGCCCAGACGCACAGGATCAGCAGGGCCAGCGTCGCCCACAGGGCCCTGCTCGGTTCCGCCGGCGCCACGAGCCGGGCCAGCACACCCTGCAACGACTGGTTGGAGACGTAGGCCAGGCGCCCGATGCGACTCGTGTCCCACAGCGCGTCGGTCCAGTAGAAGCGCGAGGCCTCCGGCGCCGCCCAGGCCGCCAGCGCGGTTGCCGCCAGGGCGACGGCCGTGGCGACACCGGCGGCGCGCCAGCGGCGGCCGAGCAGCAGCAGCGCGATGAACAGTGCCGGGGTGAGCTTGATCGCCGCGGCCAGGCCGATGCCGACGCCGGCCCAGCGGCCGCGGCCACTGGACAGCAGCCAGGCGTCGCTCAGCACGAGAGCGAGGAGCACCAGGTTCACCTGGCCGAAGCTGAAGGTGTCGCGGACCGGTTCGAGCAGCGCCAGCAGACAGGCCGTCAGGGCGAAGCCGAACCAGCCGTAGCGGCGCAGCGCGGGCCCGACCAGGATGCCCACCACGCAGGTCAGGGCGGCGAGGTTGAGCAGCAGCCCGACGGCGATCGCCGTACTCAGCCCGACCAGTGCCATCGGCAGCATGCCGAGGGCCGCGAACGGCGGATAGGTGAAGCCGTACGTCGTACCCGGCACCCGGTAGTCGTAGATGCTGCCGCCGTGGTGGACCCAGGTGTCGACCGCCCCGTAGTACACGCGCAGGTCGAACCAGTCACGCAGGAGCGGCACCGTGGCCGTGAACACGCCGACGACGACGACCAGTCCGAGGACGAGGAGGAGCCGCCGGCGATCGGTGCTCAGCAGCTCCGCCGTGCCGCCGTGACCCTGCCTTCCGCTGGTGCCCTGTCTGCCGCTCGGTACCTTCACTCCCGTCGTCCCCCTCGTCCCCCTCGTCCCCCTCGTCGCGCTCGTCGCGCTCGTAGCACCCGTCTCCGTCGTCCCGCTCGGGCCGCCCGTCCCGCCCCTCATGTCTCCCGTCATGCCGTCCGCTCCAGTCCCGGTGCCGGCGGCTGCGCCGCCTGGTGGGCCTGCCAGAGCACGACGAGGGCGAGCACGCCCCCGGAGACGGCGAGGATCACCTGTCCTGCGTCCGCCGGCGAACCGCTCGGCAGCACGGCGAGGGCGAGCACCGCGCTGGCGGCGGCGACCCGGCTCCGCACCGAACCCGTGGGGGCCGCCGCCGCGATGAGGAACAACCCCCACAGCGCGTACCAGGGCCGGATGGCCGGACCGAACACGGCCACCGCGGCCAGGCTCAGGCCGAGCGCGTAGACCGGGTGGGGCCGCAGCCGCAGCCATATGAAGAGCAGCAGGCCCACCGTCGCCAAGAGTCCGGCAGCATGCCAGGCGGGCATCGCGAGCGGCGCGAGTCCGCTGCCGAGCTTCTGGAGCAGGGCGCCGGTGGCGCGTCCGAGGACGCTGGTGGGTGACCAGTTGTGCGGCGAGACAGGGGTCTTCAGCGCGGCTATCCAGCCGTAGCCCGTACCGGCCACGGCCGTGGCCGCGACCGTCGTCGCGACCGCGACCACCACGGTCGTCACGGTGGCCCGCACGATCCCCCGGCGCCCCTGCCCGCGCCCGCGCAGCGCGATCACCGCGACCAGGCCGAGCGCGGCGGGCGCCTTGACGAGTGCGGCAAGGGTGACCAGGACGATACCCACCACGGGCCATCGGCCGCGCGCGGCCACCAGGCCGACACCGAGCAGACCGAGCATGATGGCGTCGTTGTGCGCGCCGGCCACCAGGTGCAGCAGCACCAGGGGATTGAGCGCGCCCAGCCACAGGGCGGCGGCCGGATCGGCGCCGCTGTGCCGGGCGAGGCGGGGCAGGGCCGCCGCCATCAGGGCGACGCCGAGCAGGGCGACCATGCGCATACCGAAGAGTCCGGCGGGTATCTCCCCGCGGGTCAGCGCCGACAGGCCCCGGGCGACGGCGAGGAAGACCGGGCCGTACGGCGTCGTCGTCTGCTGCCACACGGGCGCCACCTCGTCGGCGAGCGGGCCGCCGAGCTGCGCGGGTCCGTGCGCGTACACGTCTATATGGGCATCGACCATGGCGCCCTGCGCGAGATAGCTGTAGACGTCCCGGCTGAACAGCGGCGGTGCGAGCAGCAGCGGCGCCGCCCAGGTGGCCAGAACGAGCAGCAGGGAACGCGGAGTGGGCGGTTCGGGCCCCCGTACGACGGTACCGAGCAGCGCCCACGCGGCTATCAGCAGAACGACGCCGAAGTACACCCCGACCAGGCCCAGTACGGCCCGCCCCGACTCGGGGGCGAGGAGGTCGCGCGCGGGCAGGGCCCCCGCGGTCTCGCCGCCCAGCGCGAGGAAGGCGGTACCGACCAGGCCCAGAGCCTGGCAGCGGCGGAGATCGACGGGGAAAGCCACGGCCAACACTCCGCAAGCGTGTCAACGCCGGGTGGCCGGAAGGCGACGCGGTGCTCTCCTGACGGGGTCCGGCGCGTGACCGCCGTGTGGTGGACGGCAAATCCGGGGGTGTCGGGTCAGCGGCGAGGGCCGCACCACCGGGACGGGCCCCGCGATCGGTACGAACCTGCCCTAGAAAACCGACAGACCGGTCAGGGTCGTGAAGCGGTCCAGGGCTGCCACGCCCGCCACCGAGTTGCCGCGTTCGTCGAGACCCGGGCTCCAGACGCACAGGGTGCAGCGGCCCGGCACCACGGCGATGATGCCGCCGCCCACCCCGCTCTTGCCCGGCAGCCCGACCCGGTAGGCGAAGTCGCCCGCCGCGTCGTACGTCCCGCACGTCAGCATGATCGCGTTGATCTGTTTGGCCTGGCTCATGGGGAGCAGCCGGCCGCCGTCGGCACGGATGCCGTGCCGGGCCAGGAATCCGGTGGCGAGGGCGAGGTCGGCGCAGGACGCGGCGATCGAGCACTGGAGGAAGTACTGGTCGAGCAGGACCGGCACCGGGTTGTCGATGTTGCCGTACGACGCCATGAAGTGGGCGAGTGCCGCGTTGCGGTCGCCGCTCGCGGTCTCGGAGGCGGCGATGTCCTTGTCGAAGCCGAGCTGCGCGTTGCCGCTCTCGGCCCGCAGGAACTCCAGCAGGGTGCCGGCCGCGTCACCGGTCCGGGTCTGCAGCCGGTCCGTGACGACGAGGGCTCCCGCGTTGATGAACGGGTTGCGCGGGATGCCGTTCTCGTATTCCAGCTGGACCAGGGAGTTGAACGGGTTGCCGGAGGGCTCCCGCCCGACGTGCTCCCACAGCGCGTCGCCCTCGCGGGCCAGGTCGAGGGCGAGCGTGAAGACCTTGGTGATGGACTGCGTGGAGAACGGCTGCCGCCAGTCCCCCACGCCGTACACCGTGCCGTCGAGCTCCGCGACGGCCATGCCGAAGCGGCGGGGATCGCAGGCGGCAAGCGCCGGGATGTAGTCGGCGGGCCGCCCGCGTCCCGGGGTCTGCGCGATCTCGGTGGCGATGCGCTCCAGGACCGGCTGGAAGGTCAGGGAGGACGGATACGACGAATTCGCGGGCATGATCGCCATTGTGCCGCCCGCCCGGTCCCGCGGCTCATCGATTCGGACGGTGCCCGGGGCCCTCGCCCTTGCTTCCGGCCCTCGTCGTGGCCGTGGGTTTCCCGGCCGCCGCCGTCCTGGGTTCCGCCGGCTGCGGGCCGTCGAGCCGCTCGGCGCCGGCTGACCCCTCGCCGGCACAAGTCGGGCGTCATCGCGGCCGGTCGCGAGGGCTTCCGCCGCGCGTCAGGCGTACGCGGGCCGGTCGAGCGCATCGAGGGCGCTGACGGGCCGGACGCTGCCGACCACCGCGCCGCCGCCCAGGAGGGGCGCGCCCGCGAACTCGGCGAGGGCGGCCGGGTCGACCCCGGCCCGGGCCAGGGCCGCGGCGGCCACCGGGACGCGCGCCCGGTCGGCGCCGTCGGCGATCTTCACGGCGACGGCGCGGCCGTCGGGCAGCGCCGCGACCTGCACGCCCTCGAAACCGTCCTTGGCGAGCAGCCCAGGCACCGCCCGCATCAGAGCGGCGACGTCACGCCCGGACCCGGAGGCCATCTCGGCGTGCTCGCGCATCGCGTCGGCCACCCGGGCCTCGGGGGTGCCCGGCGCGGCGGTGGCGATCCGGACGGCGGCGCGGGCCAGGCCGTGCAGCGAGACGGAGAACAGCGGCGCGCCGCAGCCGTCGACGGTGACCTGGGCGACGGCCTGTCCGGTGAGGTCCTCGACGGTGTCCGCGATCGCCCGCTGGAGCGGGTGGGCCGGGTCGAGGTAGTCGTCGAGCGACCAGTCGTTGAGGCGGGCGGTGTACAGCATGGCCGCGTGCTTGCCGGAGCAGTTCTGGGCGAGCCGCGAGGGCAGCCGGCCGTCGCGTATCCAGGTCTCCCGGACGACCGGGTCGAAGGGCAGGTCGGGGATGTTGCGCAGCCGCTCCTCGGACAGCCCGGCCGTCTCCAGGATGCGCCGGGTGCCCAGGAGATGCCGTTCCTCGCCGGAGTGGCTGGCCGCGGTGAGCGCGAGCAGCTCGCCGTCCAGCGGGAGCCCGGCGCGCAGCATCGCCACGGCCTGTACGGGCTTGAGTGCCGAGCGCGGGTAGAAGGCCGCCTCGATGTCGCCGATCCGGAGTTCCACGGCGCCGTCGGCGCCCAGGACGACGACCGAACCGTAGTGGATGCCCTCTATCACGCCGCCGCGTACGAGGTGGGCGACGGGCGCGTGCAGGGGTTCGCGGATCACGGGGGCCGCCGCGGCGAGCGGACTGCCGTACGTCAGGGTCGGGTTCACGCGTCGGGTCCGCCTTTCGTGGAGGTGTCCGTGCGCTCGGGGCGCACGATGGAGGTGAGTGCGGTGTCCACCCGTTCGAGGTGATGGGCCATGGCCTCGACCGCGTCCTGTTCACTGCCGTCGACGAGTGCTTCGACGATCGCCCGGTGTTCCCGGTTCGACTGCTCGCGGCGGCCGCCGAGGTCGTTCAGGAAGGCCGACTGACGGGCCAGCGCATCCCGGATCTCCTCGATGACGCGGCGGAAGACGGGGTTCTGGGAGGCCTCGGCGATGGCGATGTGGAAGATCGTGTCCATGGCGACCCACGCCGTGGTGTCGGTCTCCCGCTCCATCCGGTCGAGCAGATGGGCGAGGTGGTCGAGGTTCTCCGGGGTGCGGCGGACGGCCGCGTAGCCGGCGACGGGGATCTCGACATGGCGCCTCACTTCGAGCAGGTCACCGGCCGCGTAGTCGCCGAAGGTGGGGTCCTGGACCGCGTCGGCGACCACGAAGGTGCCCTTGCCGGTGCGGGACATGGTCAGGCCCATCACCTGGAGGGCCCGCAGCGCCTCGCGCAGCACCGGGCGGCTGACCTCCAGACGGCGGCAGAGCTCCGCCTCGGAGGGGAGCTTGTCGCCGACGGCGTAGTCGCCTCGCTCGATGGCTTCGCGGAGGTGGGTGAGCACCGCTTCCATGGCGCTGACACGCCGCGGCACCGCCCCACCTGTCTGGCTGTCTGACAGGTTCACAGGCGCGATACTCCGGGCGGCCGAAGGGGATGTCAAGCGAGGTGCGAGGAAGAACACAGAGGAAGAACACAGAGGAAGAACACAGGGGCGCGAAGCCTGGAGATCGGCTTCGCGCCCCTGTGAGCGGCTTGTTCACGCCCTGGGACCGGCTCGCACCGTCGCCCTGGGCTGTCGGCTGTCAGCTGTCGATGATGCCCGCGCCCAGCAGCCCGAAGAGCAGCACGCCGATGATGATGCGGTAGATCACGAAGGCGTTGAAGGAGTGCTTGGCGACGAACTTCAGCAGCCAGGCGATCGAGGCGTAGGCGACGACGAACGACACGACGGTGCCGACGATCAGCGGAGCGGCGCCCACTCCGGTGCCCAGGGCGTCCTTCAGCTCGTACAGGCCCGCGCCGGTGAGGGCCGGGATGCCGAGGAAGAAGGAGAGCCGGGTGGCGGCGACGCGGTCCAGGTCGAGGATGAGGCCCGTCGACATGGTGGCGCCGGAGCGCGAGAAGCCGGGGAAGAGCAGGGCGAGGATCTGGGAGCTGCCGACCAGCATCGCGTCCTTGAACGAGACGTCGTCCTCACCGCGCTTGTGGCGGCCCATCTGGTCGGCCGCCCACATCACGGCACTGCCCGCGATCAACGAGCCCGCAACCACCCACAGGGAGGCCAGCGGACCCTCGATGAGCGGCTTGGCCGCGAGACCCACGGCCACGATCGGGATCGTCGCGTAGATGACCCACCAGGCGAACTTGTAGTCGTGGTTGTGCCGCTCGTCCTTGTTGCGCAGCCCGCGTCCCCAGGCGGAGACGATCCGCACGATGTCCTTGAAGAAGTACACGAGCACGGCGGCGATCGCGCCGACCTGGATGACCGCGGAGAAGCCGACGACGGCGTCGTCGTCGACGGGGATGTTCATCAGTCCCTCGGTGATCTTGAGGTGACCGGTCGAGGACACGGGAAGGAATTCGGTCACCCCCTCGACGACTCCGAGGACGACGGCCTGACCGACGTTGATGACGCTCATGGGATCCAGTTCTGAGGAGTTGGTCGACAGTGCTGTAGACGGTGCAGGAGACAGTGTTACCTATGCGCGCGGACGCCCGTCATCTACGTCCACAAAGCTTGCGCAAACGAGACCCCGGCGAACGCCGCGCCGAGGCCCGCCGTCACGCTCACGATCACGTTGGCGGCAGCGTAGAACCCCGCACCGGTCTCGGTCAGCCGCAGGGTCTCGTACGAGAACGTCGAGTACGTGGTCAGCGCCCCGCACAGACCGGTCCCGATCAGCAGTTGCAGGTGTTCGGACACCTGACCGGCCGAGGCGGCGCCGGTCAGCAGACCGAGAACCAGGCACCCTGTCACGTTCACGACGAGGGTGCCCCAGGGGAAGACCGTATCGTGCTTCAGCTGTACCGCCCGGTCGGTGAGGTACCGCAGGGGTGCGCCGACCGCGGCACCGACGATCACCAGCAGCCAGTTCACAACGACTTCTCACCCTTCCCCCGCAGGTCGCCGCCGCCGGCGTCGGAGGAGCCCTCCGGGATGCCGCCCCGTCCCACGTGGCGGACGACCTCGCAGTCGTCGAGGATCACCAGCCCCTCGGTGACGAGTTCGTCGAGCTGCGGCAGGAAGGCCCGCACGCGCTCCTCGGTGTCCACGATGATCACGGCCACCGGAAGGTCCTCGCTCAGCGAGAGCAGCCGCGAGGTGTGGATGAGGGTGGAAGCACCGAAACCCTCGATGCCCCGGAAGACGCTGGCGCCCGCGAGGCCCGCCGCGTGGGCGCGGTGCACGATCTCCGCGTAGAGCGGCTTGCGGTGCCAGGTGTCGTTCTCGCCGATGAAGATCGTCACCCGCAGGGCGCTGCCTGTCAGTCTTGTCATCGCCGCCTCCATGCCAGGGCGCGGCGGGTCGCCGTCACTGCGAGCCACACCGCCGCGAGCGCCGCGCACAGGGTCGCGGCGAGATAGCCGAGCCCGGTGCCCGGGTGGCCCGTGCCGATCAGTTTCCGGATCTCGACGGCATACGTCGAGAAGGTGGTGAAGCCGCCGAGAACTCCGGTGCCGAAGAAGGGACGCACCAGGCGGTGCGCCCTCCACGCGTCGGTGATCAGCACCATGAAGACGCCGATCACGAAGCAGCCCACGACATTGACCGTGAACGTGGTCCAGGGGAAGGCGCCGTCCGGTGTGGGCCACAGCTGCGCCGCTCCGTAGCGGGCCGTGGCGCCGATGGCCCCGCCGAGGGCGACCACCGCGACGACCGGGCCCTGGCCGTGCCAGGGGGAAGCCGCCCGCGTGGGCGAGCGCACGGGCGTGCCGGATTCGCCGACGCGCTCAGGGTGCGGGACTGTCATCTGTCTGCTGCTCCTACTCGCCGGGCCGGTGCGGGCACACGGCATCGCAAGCAGGGACCGTTGGCGGCATCCGTGCCGCGGTTCGGGTACGGCGGGCCCCACCGCCGCGCCGCGACGCAAGATCGCGGCCGGTGAACAGGGTAACGCCGGGGGCTCGGGCCGCGCACACCCGGGCCGCCCCTCGAAAGGCCTCGCGCGGCGGCTCAGTCGGAGGCGCCGGGCAGATCACAGACCGCGAGGCCCCGCTCCCAGATGCTTCCGAGGATCAGCCGGCCGTCGGCCTCACAGGCGCTGGTGACCATGCGGAACCGCGCACGGCGGCTTTCCAGGTGATGCACGACACCGCCCGCGTCGTCGACCGCGAGGACGCCCGTGGTGCCGGGCGGACGGAAGGGAGCGTGCACGGCGAGCCGTGCCGCGGTGCGCCGAACGGCCGGGCCCCGGCGGTGCAGGAGTTCCAGGACACCGACGCGGGGGCCCGCCAGTGCCACCCAGATCGGGCCGTCGGGGGCGCGCCAGAGATTGTCCGGCTGGCCCGGGAGGTCGTCGACGAAGGTCTCGGCGTGGCCCGCCCGCGGCCCGGTGAGCCAGTAGCGGACGAGACGCCACGCGCCGGTCTCCGCGACGACGAGGAACGACTCGTCGGCCGAGGAGGCGAGGCCGTTGGCGAACTGCAGCCCCTCCAGGAGCACTTCGGGTTCCGTCTCCCCCGGCGCGAGGCGCAGCAGGCAGCCGGATCCGGTGTGTTCGACGAGATCGCCGATCCACTGCTTCAGGGGGTAACTCCGGCTGGAGACGGTGAAGTACACCGTGCCGTCCGAGAGGGCGACCACGTTGCTGCAGAAGCGCAGCGGGACCCCGGCCAGCCGGTCGGCGAGGACGTGGACAACCCCGTCGTCCAGTCCGATCCGCAGCAGCCCTCGCTCGGCGTCGCACACCAACAGGGCCTTGTCCGGCAGGAGTTCGAGGCCCAGTGGTCTGCCACCCGTCTCGGCGACGACCCGGACGCCGGTACGGTCGGGGTCGCCGAGCCCGTCGACGCGTACGATGCGGCCGTCCTCCAGACCGGTCAGCACCCCGCCCCGGGAGTCGGCCACCACGTCCTCGGGGCCGCGGCCGCCGAGCGGCAGGACGTTCCGGGGTACCAGCGCGGTCGGCCCCACCGCCGCGGTCCGTTGTCCCACGCGCTTACCAGCCCTTCTCGAAGTAGTGGCTGACCTCGGCGATACGGTACTCGTCGCGGCGGTAGTAGGTCCGCCGCCCCACCTTCTTGGCGCGCAGCAGTCCGACGCCGGTGAGGAGGTCGAGATGGGTGCGCGCCACGGCCCGGCTCACACCGAGTTTGACGGCGAGTGCCTCGGGGCTGACGCCGTCCTCGACGAGGTCGCCGCGGCGCTGCGGCGGGAAGTGCACCGCGGGGTTCCGCAACCACTCCAGGATGTCCAGTCGTTGCCCGTTGACGGGCCCCTTCAGCATCTCGTCCCCCTCCGTCGCGGCGGTCTCCCGCTACTGTCCCGCAGCCCGGGGCGGCACGCACGGCCTTCCACGAGCCTGGCCGGAGCCCAACGGCTCCGGAAGGGCACGGGGCCCGGCCGCACCGGCGGACGGGCCCCTCCGCGCTCAGCGGTGACTGAACAGGGACATGGCCGGAAGCGCCTTGTCGTCGAAGCCGAACAGGGCCTGGTTCTCCCATCCGTTGCCGGAGGTCGCGTCGGTCGGGTCCCAGCCGTTGCCGGTGACCGCCGTCCAGGTGGCCTCCCAGTAGAAGACGCCGAGACCGCGGCCGTTCGGCACGGCCTCCACGATGTTCATGACGTCCCGCAGCCAGTTGGACTGCCCGGTGGTCGTGGCCGCGTAGCCGGAGACCAGGTCGGCGGTCGTGTCGATCTGGTTGGTGAGCGCGTCGTCGCTGTCCAGACGGAAGGGGTAGGCCGTCTCGGCGACGAAGACCGGCTTGCTGTAGCGGGCGGCCGCGTCGTCCAGGGTGGTCTGGAAGTCGTAGAGCGAGCCGTGCCAATAGCCGTAGTAGGACAGGCCGATGGCGTCGAACTTCACGCCGTTGGTGAGGGCGGTGTCGAACCACCAGCGGGTGCCGGTGAGATCGCCGCCCTTGGCGAGGTGCAGGGCCACGACGGTGGAGGAGCTGACTGCCTTGGCGGCGTCGTAGCCGGAGTTGAGCAGTCCGGCGAGCTGCGCGAAGTTGTCCGTGGAGCCCTCGGACCAGAGCATGCCGCCGTTGATCTCGTTGCCGATCTGCACCATGTCGGCCGTGGTGCCCTGTGCCTTCAGGGCGTTCAGGACGTCGTACGTGTGGTTGTAGACGTCCGTCTTCAGCTGGCTGTACGAGTGTCCGGCCCAGGCGGCCGGCTTGGTCTGGGTGCCGGGGTCGGCCCAGGTGTCCGAGTAGTGGAAGTCGACCAGGAGTTTCATGCCCTGCGCCTTGATGCGCTTGGCCATCGCGAGGACCCGGGCCTTGTTGTTGTAGCCGTCGGCCGGGTTCACCCAGACCTTCAGGCGCGCGTAGTTCATCCCCGAGGACTTGAGGATGGCGAGGGCGTCGCCGGTGGTTCCGGAGCTGGTCTTGTAGACCCCGCCGTAGGCCTCGCTCTTGGCCAGCGAGGAGATGTCGGAGCCCTTGACGGACAGTCCGGTGGTGCCGGAGGTGAAGGTCAGGTCGTCGACGTTGATCCAGTTTCCGGCGTTGGCGTCGGAGTAGACGCTGATCGTGCACTGGTTGCTCGTCACGGCGACGGGCACGACCAGGTGGATCCACCCGCTCGCGGAGACCGGCAGATCAGTGCGCTGCTCGGTGCCGCCGCAGTTCTTCAGCCCGAGGTAGGCGGAGTTCTGTCCGCCGCCCGAGCGCACCCACGCGGTGAGTTTGTAGTTCCCGTTGGTCAGCCCGGAGAGGTACTGGTAGGTCTCCACCTTGTAGGCCGAGGCGGAGTAGTGGCTGAGGCGGTAACTCCCGCCGTGGCCACCGGCCTCGACGTACGAGGCGCCGGTGGTGCCGGACTCCGACCAGCCGCTGGGCACGGCGGCGCCAGCCCCGTCGGCCTCGAATCCGGCGTTGGTCAGGGTGCTCGCCGCGTGCGCGGTCTGCGCGGGGAGGGCGGTGAGGGCGAGCCCGGCCGCGAGCGGCAGCAACAGTGCCCTGAGCGTGCGTCTGGGATGGAACATCATCGTCCGTCGTCCCTTCGACGTGGTGGGGAGAGGGTGCCCCCGGTGGATCCGGGGGTGGCCCCCTCCGCCCGCGGCTTCATGGCTCACACGGGCGGAGGGGAGTCGGATCGCCGCCGAGTCCCTTGACTCGGACGGCTGTTGGACTGACCGGCGGGTTACGGAACCCGTCCGGGTGGGGCGGTCGCCGGGTTGTGACCCGGATGGGGGTCGCCCGCGTTGCGCTGGACTCGCCTGGACTGGCGACCGACGCTGTCGGTGCCGCCGCCGTATCAGCAGACCCGACGGCACGTTCGCTCTGCCGGGTCGACGGACGGACCCGGCGGCACGTTCGATCTGCCGGGTCTACAGACCCGGCGGCAGGTGGTGCGGTCGGCTTGGTCACCGACCCGGGCGGCGGGGTGTGCGGCCGGGTCGATCAAGTCCCTAACCCGCAGGCCGGTTGATGGTCCGGGCCGCGCACATCGACCCCCGCGCGGTCGTCGCCCGGCCGACCGGCAGCCCGGTCAGCCGGCGGCCCGGGTCAGCGGTCGAGGCGTACGACCCGCACGGTGCCCGCCGGGACCGCGAGGTGGCCCGCGGCGCGTTCGCCGGTCAGGAGCTCGGTGCCGTGCGCGTCCAGCGGCACCTTGGCGTCCGACGAGGTGTGGTTGACGGCGAAGACGTAGGTGCCCGACTCGCCGCTACGGCGCACCACTTCGACATCGCGAGGCAGATCGGCGCGCGGCGCGATGCGCGCGTCGTCGGCCACCCAGCCGATCAGTGCGTCCAGCCCCTCGGCCGCGAGGCGCGTCGACACGTACCAGGCCGAGCCGGCGCCGCTCCGGTGCCGGGTGACCGCCGGGTGGCCGGCGGTGAGCCCGTCGGCGTACGTCCAGACGGTCTCGGCGCCGCGCGGCACCACGAACTCGGTCCACACGTCGCCGGTGAGTTCGGAGCCGTCGGGCCCGGTGATCCGGACCAGCTCGCCCTGCAGCAGCGGGGAGAACTCCTCGACGGTCAGGCCGAGTACGTCCCGCAGGGCGCCGGGGTGGGGGCCCTCGTGCACGGCGTCGTGCTCGTCGACGATGCCCGAGAAGTACGAGACGAGCAGTGTGCCGCCGGCGTCGACGTACTCCCTGAGGTTGTTCCCCGCGGCCTCGGTCATCAGATAGAGGGCGGGTACGACGACAAGGGGATAGGCCGACAAGTCGGCTTCCGGGTGGGCGAAGTCGACCGTGAGGTGGCGGTCGTAGAGGGCTTCGTAGAAGGCGTCGGCGCGCTCGCGTGCGTCGTGGTCCTCGCTGGGGCGCCACTGGAGGTTCTGGGCCCACCAGGACTGCCAGTCCCACAGGACGGCCACGTCGGCGACCGTGCGGGTGCCCTTGACGGAGGCCAACGAGTCGATGGAGGCGCCGAGTTCGACGACCTCGCGCCACACCCGCGAGTCGGTGCCGGCGTGCGGCAGCATCGAGGAGTGGAACTTCTCGGCGCCGCGCCGGGACTGCCGCCACTGGAAGAACAGGGCGCCCTCGGATCCGCGCGCCACGTGGGAGAGGGAGTTGCGGGCCATCTGTCCGGGCGCCTTGGCAGGGTTGCGGGGCTGCCAGTTGACGCCCGAGGTGGAGTGTTCGAGGAGCAGCCAGGGAGCGCCGCCCGCGACCGATCGGGTGAGGTCGGCGGCCATCGCGAGGTTCACATGGGTACGGCGGCCGTCGGTCATCAGGTAGTGGTCGTTGGTGACGAGGTCGACCTCGCGGCCCCAGGCCCAGTAGTCGACCGAGTCGCACTGGCTGAGGGCGGTCATGAAGTTGGTGGTCACCGGGATGCCGGGCGCGAGGCGGTGCAGGATGTCGCGCTCGGCCACGAAGTTCTCGCGCATGGTCGCGTCGGCGAACCGCCTGTAGTCCAGCGCCTGCGCCGGATTGCCGACGGTCGGGGTCACGCGCGGCGGGTCGACCTGGTCGAAGCCGGCGTAGCGCTGGCCCCAGAAGGCGGTCCCCCAGGCCTCGTTGAGCTCGTCGATGGTGCCGTAGGTGCTGGTCAGCCACCGGCGGAAGTGCGCGGCGCAGGAATCGCAGTAGCAGGCCGAGACAGGGACGCCGTACTCGTTGTGGACGTGCCACAGGGCGAGTGCGGGGTGGTCGGCGTACCGGGTCGCGAGCCGGGTTGTGATGGAGGCCGCGGCGGTGCGGTAGTCGGTGTTGCTGTGGCAGATGGCGCCGCGTGATCCGAAGGCGTAGCGGGTGCCGTCGGCGGCCACGGGGAGCGCCTCGGGGTATTCGCGGTAGAACCAGGCGGGCGGCGCGACGGTCGGGGTGCCCAGGTCCGCGCGTATGCCGTTCTCGTGCAGCAGGTCGAGCAGGCGGTCGAGCCAGCCGAACTCGTAGGCGCCCGGAACCGGTTCGAGGAGCGCCCACGAGAAGATCCCGACGCTCACCATCGTGACGCCCGCCTCGCGCATCAGCCGGACGTCCTCGGGCCAGACGCTTTCCGGCCATTGCTCGGGGTTGTAGTCCCCACCGAAGGCGAGCCCGGTGAGGCCCTTGGGGTTGGTCTCCGGCATGGATCTCTCCCATGTAATCGATCATTTGGGAACGTGCACACACAGCGCCAGCGGCGTGAGTCCAACATAACCGCACAGCAACAACCATTGACAAGTGTCCGGGATGTTTCTCTACTGTGAACGCTCACAGAAGCACCGCGAGTGTGCCGAAGGGAGCGCTCCGGTGTCGAGAGGCGACTTTGTGAAGGCCCGATGGGCCGAGAACACGGTCGCGTTCCCGGTGCCGGGCGGCGCGCCACGAAGGCGAACCGCGCAAGAACAGGGCAGGCCTCCGCAACAGGCGGAGGCCCAGGTCAGGGGAGAACGTTCCATGCCCATCACGAAGCACAACCGCCTCGTGGCCAGCACCATCGCCGTCGTCCTCGGCGCCACCTCGCTCGCCGCCTGCGGCTCGTCGGACGACGACAAGAGCGCATCCCAGTCCGGACCCGCGACACTGACGTTCTGGACCTGGGCGCCGGGCATGGACAAGGTCGTCGACCTCTGGAACAAGGGGCCGGGGAAGAAGCAGCAGATCACCGTCGAGGTGAAGAAGCAGGCCTCGGGCGACACGCTCATCACCAAGATCCTCACCGCGCACAAGGCGAAGAAGGCACCGGACCTGGTCCAGGCCGAGTACCAGGCGCTGCCGACGCTGGTCAGCAATGACGCGCTCGCCGACATAGCCGCCGAGTCGAAGGAGGCCAGGACCAAGTTCGCCGACGGCGTCTGGCAGCAGACGACGCTGGGCACGGACGCGGTCTACGCGATCCCGCAGGACATCGGCCCGATGATGTTCTACTACCGCACGGACCTGTTCAAGAAGTACGGCCTGACGGTGCCGACGACCTGGGAGCAGTTCGCCGAGACCGCCCGCGCGCTGAAGAAGAAGGCGCCGGACAAGGCTCTGACCACCTTCTCCGCCAACGACTCCGGCCAGTTCGCCGGTCTGGCCCAGCAGGCGGGCGCCAAGTGGTGGACCTCCTCCGGCGACAAGTGGAAGGTCGGCATCGACGACGCGGCCACCCAAAAGGTCGCCGACTTCTGGGGCGGTCTCGTCAAGGAGGGCGCGATCGACAACCAGCCGATGTACCAGCCGGCCTGGAACAAGGCGCTGAACACGGGCAAGGAGATCGCCTGGGTCAGCGCGGTGTGGGCGCCGGGCACACTGACCACGGCGGCCCCGGACACCAAGGGCAAGTGGGCGATGGCCCCGCTGCCGCAGTGGTCGGCCGGTGAGAACGTCACCGGCAGCTGGGGCGGCTCCTCGACGGCCGTCACCACGGACTCCCCGCACAAGGCGGCCGCCGCGAAGTTCGCCGCCTGGCTGAACACGGACCCGCAGGCGGTGGCCGCGCTGGCCAAGGAGAGCGGCATCTACCCGGCGTCCACGAGCGCACAGACCAGTGACGCGTTCGCGCAGCCGCCGGCCTTCTTCTCCAACCAGCCGGACTTCTACACCAAGGCGTCGGAGATCGCCAAGAGCACCGCCCCGTCCGCGTGGGGCCCGAACGTGAACGTCGCCTACACGTCCTTCAACGACGCCTTCGGCGCGGCCGCCAAGAACAAGTCGGACTTCGGTGCCGCCCTGAAGACGATGCAGGACGCCACCGTCGCGGACCTCAAGAAGCAGGGCTTCGGGGTCGCTCAGTGACCTCCGCACGCCGGAAGCCGTACGGGGTCAAGGGGGCCCCGTACGGTTTTCTCCTCCCCGCGACGATCCTCTTCGTCCTCTTCTTCGCGCTGCCCATCGGCTACGCGCTCTGGCTGAGCCTGCACAAGGTCCAGGTCAAGGGCCTCGGTCTGGGCGCCGGTGCCCGCAAGGAAGTCTGGGCGGGCCTCAGGAACTACACCGACGCGCTGACCGACAGCGAACTGGTCGACGGCGCGCTGCGCGTGGCGGGCTACGGCGCCATCGTGGTGCCGGTGATGCTCGGCCTCGCGCTGCTCTTCGCGCTGATGCTCGACGCGGAGAAGGTGCGTCTCGCCCCCTTCACCCGGCTCGCGATCTTCCTGCCGTACGCCATCCCCGGCGTCGTGGCCGCCCTGCTGTGGGGCTTCCTCTACCTCCCGGACGTCAGCCCCTTCTACTTCGTCCTCGACAGGCTGGGCCTGCCGCAGCCCAACCTGCTGGACGGCGGCCCGCTGTTCCTCGCGCTGTCGAACATCGCGGTCTGGGGCGGCACCGGCTTCAACATGATCGTGATCTACACCTCGCTCCAGGCCATCCCGGCCGAGGTGCTCGAGGCGGCGAAGCTGGACGGCGCCACCCCGCTGCAGACCGCCCTGCGGATCAAGATCCCGATGGTGGCGCCCTCCCTGGTGCTCACCTTCTTCTTCTCGATCATCGCCACGCTCCAGGTCTTCAGCGAGCCGACCACCCTCAAACCCCTCACCAACTCCGTCTCCACGACCTGGAGTCCGCTGATGAAGGTCTACCGGGACGCGTTCAACACCGGTGACATCTACGCGGCCGCCGCCGAGGCCGTGATCATCGCCGTGGTCACGCTGGTGCTGTCCTTCGGTTTCCTGCGCGCCGCGAACTCCCGTACCAAGCAGGAGGAAGCACGATGAGTTCTCTTGCCGTCCGCAAGGCCGCGCCGGCCGCCGGCACGACGCCCGGCACCGCCCAGGGACCGCCACTGCGCGGCCGGATCGCCCTGGTCCCCACCCTCACGCTGCTGCTCGGCGCGCTCTACTGTCTGCTGCCCGTCGCCTGGGTGGTGATCGCGGCCACCAAGTCGGGGCGCGAGCTGTTCTCGACGTTCACCTTCCTGCCGGGCACCGGATTCACGCAGAACATCAAGGAACTCGGCGCCTACCGCGACGGCATCTACTGGAAGTGGATGGGCAACTCCGCGCTCTACGCCGGGCTCGGCGCCCTGGTGTCGACGGCCGTCTCGGCGGTCAGCGGCTACGCCCTCGCGATCTACCGCTTCCGGGGCCGCGAGACCATCTTCAGTGTCCTGATGGCGGGCGTGCTGATGCCGCCGGTGATACTCGCGATCCCGCAGTACCTGCTCCTCGCCAAGGCGGACCTGACGGATTCGTACGCCTCGGTGCTCCTGCCCCTGGTCCTCTCGCCGTACGGCGTGTACCTCGCCCGGATCTACGCCTCCGCCGCCGTCCCCGGTGACGTGGTCGAGGCCGGGCGGATGGACGGCGCCGGCGAGTGGCGGATCTTCACGCGGGTCGCGCTGCCCATGATGGTGCCCGGCCTGGTGACGGTGTTCCTGTTCCAGTTCGTGGCCGTGTGGAACAACTTCCTGCTCCCCTACATCATGCTCAGCGACGACGAGAAGTTCCCGATCACGCTCGGCCTGTTCACCCTCCTCGAACAGGGCTCCAACACTCCGGCCCTGTACACCCTGGTGATCACGGGCGCCCTGCTCGCGATCATTCCGCTGGTCGCGCTGTTCCTGGTCATCCAGCGCTTCTGGAGCCTCGACCTGCTGTCCGGAGCCGTAAAGTCATGACCATGAGCAATACGGGGGGCCGTCGCAAACCGCCGACGATCCACGACGTCGCGCGCGAGGCCGGTGTCTCACGAGGCACCGTGTCCCGCGTACTCAACGGCGGGCACTATGTGAGCCCCAGCTCGGCGGAGGCGGTCAACGCCGCCATCCGCAGGACGGGCTACGTCGTGAACCGGCACGCCCGTTCGCTGATCACCGGACGGTCCGACTCGGTCGGCTTCCTGCTGACCGAGCCCCAGGAGCGGTTCTTCGAGGACCCGAACTTCAATGTCCTGCTGCGCGGCTGCACCCAGGCGCTCGCCGCGCACGACGTCCCTCTCCTGCTGATGCTCGCCGGCACCCAGGACGAGCGGCGGCGCATCACCCGGTACATCACGGCGGGCCATGTCGACGGCGTGCTGCTGGTCTCCAGTCACTCCGGCGATCCGGTCGCCGAGGAACTGCGCGAGGCGGGTGTGCCGCTCGTCGCGTGCGGCAAACCCATCGGCCTCGGTTCCAAGGTGAGTTACGTGGCCGCCGACGACCGGGACGGCGCCCGGGACATGGTCACGCACCTGCTCTCGCTCGGCCGGCGCCGGATCGGTATGGTCACCGGCCCGCTGGACACCCCCGGCGGTGTCGAGCGCCTCGCGGGCTACCGGGAGGTGCTCGCCGAGGCGGGCGTCGAGGCCGACGACCGTCTCATCGCCTCCGGCGACTACAGCCGCGCCAGCGGTGAGGCGGGCGCCGAACAACTCCTGGACCGCGCCCCGGACATGGACGCCGTGTTCGTCGCCTCCGACCTGATGGCCCAGGGTGTGCTGGCCGCGCTGCGCAAGGCCGGCCGCCGGGTCCCGGAGGATGTGTCGGTCGGCGGCTTCGACGACTCCCCGGCCGCCACGGCCGCGACCCCGGCCCTCACCACCATCCGCCAGCCCTGGGACCGCATCAGTTCCGAGATGGTCCGGGTGCTCCTCGCCCAGATCGGCGGCGAGGACCCGGCGGCGGTGATCCTGCCGACGGAACTGGTGCGCCGCGAGTCCACCTGAGGGCCGCACCGCGGCACGCCGGGGCGCGCCCGAGTGGCCGCCCCGGGCCTGGGCCTGCCCCGGAAACGCAACGGCCCCGGGACCGGATCTCCCCCGGGGCCCGGGGCCGCTCCCGGGAGGTCCGGCGAGCCGGTCAGGATTCGAGAAGCCATACGCGCCTCCCCCGGCTTAGCGTGAAAGGACCGTCGGAACGCCGGCGGCACGACAGCCGGCCGACACGGCCGCCGCGCACCACGGAGGAGTCGAGATGACCGCCGGAGTCAAGACCATCATCTACCCCGTCAAGGACATCGCGAAGGCAAAGGCCCTGTTCACCGCGCTGCTGGGAGTGGAGCCGTACGTGGACGAGCCGTACTACGTCGGTTACAAGGACGCGGGCCAGGATGTCGGCCTCGACCCGAACGGGCACGCCAAGGGGTTGGTCGGGCCGGTCCCCTTCTGGCACGTCGACGACATCAAGGAGTCTCTGTCGGCCCTGCTCGGCGCCGGCGCCGAGACGCTGCAGGAAATCCAGGACGTGGGAAACGGCAGGCTGGTCGCGTCGGTGAAGGACGCGGAAGGCAACCAGGTCGGGCTGATCCAGGACCCCACCACCTGACAGGAACGGGCTGCCGGAAGCAGGCGCACGGCCACCGGACTCGGCCCATGGTGACGGGATGCGGGCGATCGGCGACTGAATGCAGGCACACTAGTTGCACACTCAATTAGTGGCCGGATCTCTGTTACCGTTCAGTTATGGCAATGAAGACGCCAGATGCCCGGCTGGAGGACCAGTGGCGGGACATCCTCTCGGTGCACGCGCGCACGATGTGCGAGATCGACCGCGCGTTGCATCCGCACGGCCTCGGGGCCAGTGACTTCGAGGTCCTGGACATCCTCGCCTCGGAAACCGCCACGGAGCCCGGCGAGCAGTGCCGGGTGCAGAACATCGCGGGCCGGGTCCATCTGAGCCAGAGCGCGCTGTCCCGGCTCATCGGCCGACTGGAGAAGGACGGCCTGGTGGAACGCACCGTCTGCCAGGAGGACCGCCGCGGAGTGTGGGTCGCCCTCACCCGGAAGGGCCGCGACCTGCACGCCGAGGTGCTCCCCCTGCAGCGGTCCGTGCTGGCCCGCATGCTGCACGACTGACCTCCTCGGCGGCTCTCCTCCACCGCCCTCCGCTGCACCCCTCCCCTACAGCACGAACTCCGCTCCGTCCGGCAGGATTTCGGCGCCGGCCCCGGTCACCGACGCGCGGGCCTCCGTGGCCGGGTCGAGCAGCGGGTTCGTACTGTCGAGGTGCGTGTAGACCACGCGCGGACCAGGGTGCCGGGCCAGTGCGGCCAGACTGCCGTCCGCGCCGGAGACCGGAAGACGGCCCGGACGGTGCTCCTTGGCCGTGCGCCCGTGGGGTGTCCGCACCGCCGGGTCCGTCACCTCGGCCGCGTAGCAGGTGCCGTCGAGCAGGACGCAGGTCGCCCCGGTGACCAGGTCGTCCAGCGCGGGCGTCCATTCCCCCAGGCAGGGCGCGTAGACGAGCACACCCCCGCTGGCCAGGTCCTCGATCCGGTACGCCGTCGCCCAGCGGTCGTCGTCGTCCGCCCCGGCGATGTGCCGGGGGGCCCTGGAACCGACCGCGTGGGCGCTGACGACCAGTCCACCGGCCAGGACGAATCCGCCCTCGGTCAGACTGTCCGCCCATTCCCACGGGGTGTAGCGGTCGAGCAGGGTGCGCAGCGGGGAGAGCGCTGCGAGGACCGGGGGCGCGGCGTAGACCTTCAGGCCCGGGGCACCGCGCAGCATGGTGAGTCCCGTGACGTGATCGGCGTCGGCGTCCGTCAGCAGGACCCCGCGCACGGGCGTGCCCCTGGGCCCGGGTCCGGGCGCGAGCGCGGGGGTGGCGTTCAGCTGTGTACGGACGTCGGGCGAGGCGTTGAGGAGCCACCAGTCGCGGGAGTTGCCGCTGACGGCGACGCACTCCTGAGTACGTGCGGGCAGTTTTCCGTCGCGGGCGGCCGAGCACAGCGCGCAGGCACAGTTCCACTGAGGGAAGCCGCCGTCGGCGGCGGTACCCAGCAGGACGACTCTCAAGGGAACCCCACTCCTCCGCGGCGGACTTTCAGGGATCTTCCCCTTCAGGACGGGCCGGGCCACTCCACGGCGAGGAGCAATTCCGGACGTCCTTCGCCCGCGCGCCGGCCCGACGGACCCCGGGGAGGGACCGTGGGCGGGGCCCGCGTCGCGCGACCCTCAGCCTTACGGCCGCACCAGCAGTGTGCGTACGCCCTCGGAGGTGAGGGTCAGGCCGTGCGGTGAAGCGGCGTCGATCGTGAGGGCCAGATCGCCGGACGGCCACTGGGAGGCGAGCGCGCCGAGCGGTACGAGCCGATAACGCGAGACGGTGGGGAGGAGCTCGGCCAGCTCCAGCTCGGAGGTGAACACCGGAACCACCTGTCCGCCGTCGGGCTGGTCCAGGACGGGCAGCGCGACGGCATGGGGGTCGGCGATGTCCGCGTCGGTGGCGTCGTCCGGCACGGGCACCAGTACGTCGCTGCCGGCGAGCGTGTCCAGGGCCGCGCTGTCGTCGGTGTTCTCGGCGAGGGTGTCCAGGGCCTCCTGGGCGGGTGTCACCGCGGGTGCGGCGGGGTGGTGGTTGTTCAAGGGCGTGTCCATGGCGGGTCCCCGGGTAGTGGAGGGCGGGCGGCCACCCGGGCCGGTCTCGCTCCCGGGCGTATCGACGGTCGCGTACCCAACGCTCACCACGCCATTCATCCTGGCTCCCATCGGGTGCGGAAGCAGCGATCACGGTGTCCCGCTCGGGCGGTTTGCGCCCGGCGTGATCACGGCGATCGCCGCTCCTGTCACCCGCGGGCCGCCTATTTGAGGTAGGGCCCGTCGGTTCCGATCTTGCCGGGACCGTTCAGCACGTACACCCGAAGGTCTCCCTTTCCGGGCGCGGCCACCGACAGCGTGCCGCCGGAGACGGTCTTCACGTCACCGGTGACGGCGTCCGTGTAGGTGCCGTTCGGGATACCGGTGAAGGTCGCTTCGCCGGTGACCGTGACGAGGGCGAAGCTGTCGGTCGAGCCACTGGTGTAGCGGCGCTTGAAGGCCATCGAGCCGGTGATGCCGTCCGTCGAGTACTGGCCCGACTGCAGGGCCGGGATCGCCCGGCGGATCTGGTTGAGCCGCTGAAGGTGCTTGACCAGCGGCTGTGCGAGGGTCGTCGCGACCTCGCCGCTCGCGGAGTCGGCCTTGCCGAAGTCGGAGGCCGTGACGCTGCCCGCGAGATGGTCGCCGTAGTACGCGCGCCCGGTGGTCGCCAGCGGGCAGGTCGGCCCGCAGTCGATCTGCTTGCCCTTCTGGAACTCGATCTCCGAGCCGTAGTACAGCGTGGGAATGCCGCGGAAGGTCCACATCAGCGCCATGTTCTCGGCCCAGGCGTCGGTGCCGCCGCTGTAGCGGGTGCTCGACTTGTTCGGGCCGTAGTCGTGACTGTCGACGTAGACGACGTTGTACGTGGCGTCGTTGACGGAGTCGTCGGAGTCCTTGCCGTTGTTGTACGCGTTCTGCGCGTCACCGAAGTTCATGTGCATGCGCATGTCGATGATGTTCATCCCGGAGAACTGGCTGCGGTCCGGTGTGTGGTAGCTGTTCCCGCTCAGGAAGGCGTTGGTGGAGGTGGGCTGGTTGCCGGTGCCGAGCTGCTCCTCGTAGTTGTACTGCTCGATGGCGGCCGTCTCGTCGTCCGCGCTGTACTCCTTGCGTTCCTTCCAGGTGTAGAACTGGGCGGAGTGGTTGACCGAGCCGCGGTTCCACTTGTCGTTGACGAAGGCGCCCACCTCGCCGAACACGAAGAAGTTCTTCGCGGCGTCCGTGCCGAAGCGCTGGGTGACCCGGTCGTAGATGGCGGGCAGGAAACGCCGGTTCCAGGTGACGCGCGGAATGTGGACGGCGGTGTCCACACGGAATCCGTCGACACCCATGTCGATGTACTTGTCGTACGCGCCGATCAAGTAGTTCTGGACGGTGGCGTTCTCGGTGTTGAAGTCGGCGAGGTCCTCGTGCAGCCAGCACGAACGGGAGTCCTCGCCCTCCCAGTTGCCGATCCAGCACTGGTGGTAGTACGCCTTCGGGAACATGCCCGAAGTGGGGCTGGGCCACTGGCAGTTGTACAGGGTGTAGCCTTCGGCGCTCTTGCCTCCGGTGGGCTTGCCCCAGTTGAGGCAGGTATTGCCGGAGGGTTCGGCGGTCGACCACAGGTCGCCGTTGTAGTACGACTTCCCCGACTTGGGCTCGACGGTCAGACCGTCGTACTCGAAGCCCTCGTTCTTCTCGTCGTAGTACCAGCTCCACTGGGAGTCGCGCACGCCGTATACGGTCGGCGTGAACAGGCCCTTCGCTCCCCAGCGGGAGCTGTGGTTGTAGACCACGTCCTGGTAGATCTTCATACCCTTGGCGTGGGCCGCGTTGATCAGGTCCTGGTAGGAGGCTCCGGCCGACTCCAGGCGGGGGTCGACCTTGTAGAAGTCGTAGCCGTGATAGCCGTGGTAGTCGTAGTCGGAGCGGTTGAGGACGACCGGGGTGATCCAGACGGCCGAGAATCCGAGCGCCTTGATGTAGTCGAGTTTGTCGACGAGACCCTTGAAGTCGCCGCGGAACATGGGGTCGTTGTTGGCCGCGTTGCCCGACTTGACGTCCTGGCTGCCGCCGCGGTTGTTGGTGCTGTCGCCGTCGTAGAAGCGTGCGGTGAGGACGAAGTAGATCGGGTCCTTGCGCGGGTCGGTGCCGAGCGGCGTCCCCGAGGCCGGCGCGGGAGCCTTCTCGCCGGTCGTGACGGGAGCGGCGGAGGAGGCGGGCGAGGTGTTTCCGGCCGCGTCGACGGCCTTCACCGTGTAGGTGTAGGTGGTCTTCTCCTCAAGTCCCGTGTCGGAGTACACCGTCGAGCCGACGTCGGTGACGACGGTTCCCGACGTGCCGCCCGTGCACGTGAGCTGATACTTCGTCACGGCGGTGTCGTCGGTCGCCGGGTTCCAGCTCACCACGACCGAGGTATCGGTGGCGGTCGCCGTGACCCCGGTGGGCGTGGTCGGCGCCTGGGTGTCGGGCACCTCGGCGGCGCACGGGTCCGTGGCGCCCGTGGTGACCGTCCGGTCCTTCACGGTCGTGGTGCCGGACGCGATCGCGTAATCGGCGCCGTTGTTGTTGTCCCAGACGCCGTTGCCGTTGTTGAAGGCCGCCTTGAGCGAGGTCGCCGTACCGATGTCGAGGGTCTTCTTCCACCAGCCGGTGCAGGCGGTCTCCATGCCGACGCCGGGGACCGTCGTCCAGGAGGCGCCGGTGGGCGCGTAGTGGATGTTGGCGGTGGTCCAGCCGGACGTGGCGGTCGAGTAGTAGACGGTGGCCTGGTTGCCGCTGCCCGTGCCGGTGTCGGCGCACGGGTCGCTGTGTGCGATCACACCGTCCTTGACGGTGATGGTGCCGGTGCCCAAGGCGTAGTTGTTGCCGCCGTTGTTGTCCCAGGTGCCGCTTCCGTTGTTGAAGGTGGCCTGCAGCCCGGCAGCCGAGCCGAGGTCGACGGTCTCCTTCACCCAGTCCGTGCAGGCCGCCTCCATCCGCACGCCGGGCACGGTGGTCCAGGAGCCGCCGTCCGGGGCGTAGTGCAGGTACGTGGTGGGCCAGTTCTTCGTCTTCGTGTAGTAGAAGACGGTCGCCGTGGCGGACGTGGCGGCCGTGCTCTCCATGGGGACGGAGCCCGCGTCCGGCGGGGTCAGACCGAACAGTCCGGTCACCGCGACGAGCGCCACCAGCGGTCTCAGCGGCGGGCGTTGGGGTCTGCGTCTCATGGGGCGTCTCCAATGCGGGTCCGGGGAGAGGGAGTTGCCTTGCAAGGAGAACCGGCAAGTTCCTGAAAGCCCTTGCGGCCCGGAAGCTACAGGTACATGACAGCGACGTAAAGGGATGTCACAACGACCGCAACGCGAGGTGAAAACAGAGGAGTGGTGGTAGCCGTGGCCCCACCGGGACCCACCCGCGCCGTCCGGACGTGCCCCGTGGAAGATGGATCAGCCGCTCACGACGGCCGAGGGGCGTGATGCGACGCCCCCGGTCCCGCGAAGGTCAAGAATCCCCCGGGCGCAGGCAATCCCGCCGACGCCCGGTGAGAAGCCGCGGCCGAACCGGCGTATTCAAGGCGGAGGGGCATCGGCAGCCGCGCCCTTCCCCGACCGGAGGTAGCTCAAGCGTGACCATCACCAAGGAAGCCCCGCCACCGGTTCACCGGCAGGACGAGGACGACCGCCGGGGCCGGCAGGGCTGGAACCTCAACTCCCCGCTCGCCCTGACCATGCTCCTGCTGCTGGTCATCGCGTCGCAGGGACCCATCCGCGGGGCGCTGTCCGCACCGGTGATGCAGAGCTGGATGACCGTGTTCGTCGCGGTGGTGGTCCAGGCCCTGCCCTTCCTCGTACTCGGTGTGCTGCTGTCCGCGGTCATCGCGGTCTTCGTCCCGCCGTCGTTCTTCGCCCGTGCGCTGCCGAAGCGGCCGGCGCTCGCGGTGCCGGTCGCCGGGATGGCCGGGGCCATCCTGCCCGGCTGCGAGTGCGCCTCCGTACCGGTCGCCGGGGCGCTGGTGCGACGCGGCGTCACTCCGGCCGCGGCCCTGGCGTTCCTGCTGTCCGCCCCGGCGATCAACCCGATCGTGCTGACCGCCACCGCCGTCGCCTTCCCCCGGAACCCGGAGATGGTTCTGGCCCGCTTCGTCGCGAGTCTCCTCGTGGCCTGCGTGATGGGCTGGCTGTGGCAGCGCCTCGGCCGTACCGACTGGCTGCGCCCGCCGGCCCGCCCCGCGCACGAGGGCCTCGGCAAGGGGGCGGCGTTCTGGGGCTCGGTGCGCCACGACGTGATGCACGCGGGCGGGTTCCTGGTGCTGGGCGCGATGGCCGCGGCCACGCTCAAGTCCGTCGTACCGGCGAGCTGGCTGCACGCCGCGGCCGGGAATCCGGTGGTCTCGATCCTGGCCCTCGCGATCCTGGCCGTCCTGCTGTCGATCTGCTCCGAGGCCGACGCGTTCGTGGTCTCTTCGTTGACCCAGTTCTCACTCACCGCCCGGCTGGCGTTCCTCGTCGTCGGACCGATGATCGACCTGAAGCTCTTCGCCATGCAGGTCGGCACGTTCGGCCGCGGCTTCGCGGTGCGCTTCGCACCCACCACCTTCGCTCTCGCGATCCTCATGTCCGTTCTGATCGGGGCGGTGCTGCTGTGAACCGGCAGGCACAGGCGGCCGTGCTCTTCCTCGTCGGCGCTGCGGTGCTGCACGCGAGCGTCACGGACCTCTATCTGCGTTACGTCAAGGCCGGGTTGCGGCCCCTGCTGCTCGCGGCCGGTGTGGTGCTGATCGTCACGGCCCTCACCACGGTCTGGTACGAGATACGCGAGCACCGAAAGGCCTCCGTCGACCGCCCCGGCGAGGAGCGCGACGGCGAGCGGGCGCACGCGGAGGAGATCGAGCATGGGCACGCGAGCGCTGACACGGGCGCGGACACGGTCGCAAGCGCAGGTGTGGGCGCACACGAGCATTCGGACGAGCACGGGCGGGCGGAGGGGGACGGGCAGGCGGACGGCCATGGGCACGGACACGGACATCGTGAACCGCGTATCTCGTGGCTCCTCGTCCTCCCGCTGCTCGCGCTCATCCTGGTCGCCCCGCCCGCCCTCGGCTCCTACAGCGCGATGCGCACCGGTACGGCGCTGCAGGCGCCCTTCGGCTACGCCAAGCTGCCCGCAGGCGACCCGGTCCCCCTCGGCCTGGTCGACTACGCGAGCCGGGCGGCATACGACCACGGCCGCTCCATCGGCGGCCGACGGGTCAGGATCACCGGCTTCGTCGCACTCGACCACGCCGGTACGCCCTATCTCGTCCGCATGGCCCTCAACTGCTGTGCCGCCGACGCCCAGCCGGTCAAGATCGGCCTGTCCGGGCGCATTCCGCCCGTCCTGCGGCCCGACACCTGGCTGGAAGTCACCGGCAGCTACACCACCAAGCGCACGAAGGACCCGGTCAACGGCGGCATCATCCCGTTCCTCGACGTGAGTTCGGCGAGGCCGGTCCCGACGCCGCACGATCCGTACGACGAGAGCTGGAACAACTAGCCGAGAGCTGCGGGGCAGGTCCACGGCGACCTGCCCCGGCCCCTCACCTTTGGGCATCGTCCAGGGCTGAGTCGCCTCGGACGGGAATGCTCCACCGTGGATCAGCGGCTGTCCTGAGCCGGGCAGATGCCGTGCTCGCTCAAACCGCCGGGTCCGGCAGATAGCTCGCCAGGCCGCGCAGGATGATCTCCAGACCGATGTCGAACCTCTCGTCGGAGGAGTCGGTCACCATCACCCCGGACAGGGCGCGCAGGTGGGGGAAGTCCGCTTCGGGCAGCGACGCGAAGTAGTTCTGCATGTCGTCGGCCATCTCACGCCAGTCGGGGCGGGCCAGGGAGGAACTGTCACCGGTGTGCTGGGCGGCCCGGTCCTGCCACATGCCCTCCTCCAGGACGAAGCCGTCGATGTAGGTGGAGATGAGGTCACCGGCCTCCGCCGCGATCCGGTCCGGCAGTCCGGCGGTGCGGAAGACGGCGAGCAACGACTCGACGTGCGGCAGCAGTTCGGCGGTGAAGGGGACATGAGCCATCGAGATCCTGGCCATGTCGCGATGGGACAGCAGGCGCCGCCGCCAGGCGCGGGCGTACTCCCGCACCTGCTCCAGCCACCGCTCGGGGTCGGGTGCGGGCATCGGGAAGCCGTCGAAGAGCCGGGTGTACATCAGCTCCAGGAGGTCGTCCTTGGAGGTGACGTAGGCGTAGAGGGCGGAGACCGCGACCCCCAGTTCGGCCGCCACCTGGCGCATCGACAGCCCGTCGAGCCCTGAACGGTCCAGCACCGTGAACGCGGCCTCGACGATGCGCTCACGCGTCAGCGGTGCGCGCGTAGGGGCGACGCGAGCGCGAACGGGGCGCTCGCGCTCCCAGGGGGACGGCGGAGGTTGTACGGGGGTGCCGGCGGCCGCGTCGCTCATGAGGCCAGTCTAGGCGCCGGGAGAGCAGTGTTCTCGCTCGGAGAGCGGCGTTCACTCCGGCAGCACGCGATATATCTTGTCCGCGCCGCCAGGTTGCGCTATATCTTAATGAACGCCGTTCTCCTGATGAGCACTGTTCTGTTAGGGTGAACGATGTTCTCCGGCGTCTGGTTTCCTGTATCTCCCTCCGTGACGGCAGGCCGGGCAGTCACATCCATCCGCCCCACCGCGCCCGCGGGTCGTGACCCTGGTGCGGCCTCTTCACGAGGAGTTCCGATGTCCACCACCGGTGTCGCGTCCGCCGAGACGCCCATCGACGCACCAGCGCCCTACCGGTGGCGCTGGGCTGCGCTGTTCGTGATCCTCGCGGCCGAGGTGATGGACCTCCTCGACGCCGTCGTCACGAACATCGCCGGTCCCTCCATGCGGGCCGACCTCGGTGGCGGCGCCTCCACTCTCCAGTGGCTCGCCGCCGCCTACACCCTCTCGATGGCCGTCGGGCTCGTCACCGGAGGGCGGCTCGGGGACATTCACGGGCGCCGCACGATGTTCCTGGTCGGAGCCGCCGGCTTCACCCTGGGTTCGCTGCTGTGCGCGGTGTCCGCGTCACCCGGGATGCTGATCGGCGCGCGGGTCGTCCAGGGACTGTTCGGCGCGGTGATGCTGCCGCAGGGCCTCGGCATGATCAAGGAGATGTTCCCGCCGAAGGAGTCGCAGAAGGCCTTCGGCATGTTCGGCCCGGTCATGGGTCTGTCCGCGGTGTGCGGGCCGATCCTGGCGGGCTGGCTCGTGGACGCCGACTACTTCGGCACCGGCTGGCGCATGATCTTCCTGATCAACCTGCCGCTGGGTGCCGCGGCGATCCTCGGGGCCGTGCGCTACCTGCCCAAGGGCCGGTCCGACAGCAAGCCGCGGCTCGACATCCTCGGCATGCTCCTGGTCGCGCTGGCCGCGCTGCTCATCATCTTCCCGCTGGTGCAGGGCCGTGAGTACGACTGGCCGGTGTGGACGTTCGTGATGATGGGCGCCTCGGTGATCGTCTTCGTCGTCTTCGCCAGGTACGAGTCGAGCCGCAGCAAGGCCGGCCGGGACCCCCTGGTCGTCCCCAGCCTCTTCCGCAAGCGCGGCTTCAGCGGCGGCATGATCCTCGGGCTGGTCTTCTTCTCGGCCATGCAGGGCTTCATGCTGGTGTTCAACCTCTACACCCAGATCGGCCTCGGCTATGCGCCGCTCAAGGCGGGACTGGTGATGGTGCCCTGGTCGGGCGGCATGATCGTCGGCTTCGGGATGGCTCAGGGTGTCGCCAAGTTCGGACGGGCCGTGCTTCAGGCGGGCGCGCTCGTCATGGCGGTCGGCGTGTTCGGCGTATGGCTGACCCTCGACACGGTGGGCGGCGGCGTCGGCCCCTGGCAGCTCCTGCCGTCGCTGCTCGTCACCGGCATCGGGATGGGCCTGCTCATGGCACCCTTCTTCGACATCGTGCTCGCCAGCGTCGAGCAGCACGAGACGGGTTCGGCGTCCGGCACGATGACCGCGGTGCAGCAGCTCGGCGGCGCCTTCGGCGTGGCCATCCTCGGCACCGTGTTCTTCGGTCTGCTGGGCGGCGGTATCGCCACCGCCGTCGACCACCGCGCGGACGGCCTGCGGGGACAGCTGACGGCAGCGCACGTCGCACCCGCGGCTCAGGACCGCATCGTGGCCGACCTGCGTACCTGCACCTCGGACCGCGCCGTCGCCAAGGATCCCGCCGCGACCCCGGCGTCCTGCGCCCGCCTGGAGACCGACACCCGGTCCGCCGTGACCTCGCGCCAGGACGGCGCCCGGATACCCGCCGCGCTGCAGGCCACCGCGCAGTCCGCCTTCCGGAGCGGTTTCGGCTCCGTCATGCAGACGGTGCTCTGGATCGTCGCCGTCATGCTCGCCCTGACGTTCCTGCTCGCCTTCCTCCTGCCGCGCCACGCGCGCCCCGAGGAATCCGCCGGGCACTGAGCCCCCGGCCGCATCGGTATATCCGTATCGGCGTCGGCGAACGGGACGGCCGGGCACCTCTCCAAGGGTGCCCGGCCGTCCCCTTTCACATGCGGGCCGGCGCCCTCGGGCAGGCACCCCGGGCCGGTCCGCGCGGCACGCGGCACGTACCGTGCGAGCGAGCAGGGACGCGCACGCGACGGCGAAAAGCGGGACGCCGGTCCATCGAACACACGGCACTGCTCACCTGGCGCACGCGCCGTCACACCGCCCGACCCGCACCGTCCCGGAAGGACGAGCCCCGTGCTCACGTCGTACGCAGCCCACTTCGACACGCCCGCCGGGTACCTCGACTTCGCACGGTTCGGTCCGCCGTCACGGGACGCCGTGGCCGCCACCGCGCGAGCCATGGAGGAGTCCGCCCGCGCCGGTCACACCACGGTGGACGGCCTGATGCGTGCGGAGGGCGTCGCACGGGACACGGCCGCGCGCCTCGCGGGCACCGACAGCCGGCACACCGTGCTGCTCCCGAACGCGTCCACCGGCCTGTTCCACGCCGCCCTCGGCGTCAGGGAGGGTGTGGTCCTCGCACCGCGCACCGACTTCCCCGCCAACCACTATCCGTGGCGCCGCACCGCCGACCTGGGCCGGGCCACGCCGCGCTGGCTCGATCCGGCGCCCGGCAGCGGAGTCACCCCCGACCTGGTCCGCGCCGCGCTGACCGACGATGTCGTCGCCGTGTCCGTCAGCGCCGTGGACTTCCGCACCGGATTCCGCGTCGACCTGGCGGCGCTCCGCGAGGCGATCGGACCGGACCGGCTGCTGATCGTGGACGCCATCCAGGCGTTCGGTGTGGCCGCGATGTCCTGGGACGCGGCCGACGTGGTGGTGGCGGGCGGTCAGAAATGGCTGCGCGCGGGCTGGGCCACCGGCTTCGCCGCACTGTCCGATCGCGCGCTGGAGTCCCTGGAGCCGGTCCTCACCGGCTGGACGGGCGTCGAGGACGTCGGCCTCTTCGACGGAACGGAGCACCCGCCCGCCGCGGACGCGCAGCGATGGTCGATCACCAACCTCAGCCCGGTGACGGCCGCCGCGTTCGCGACCGCGCTGGACCTCGTCGAGCGGCACACCGTCACGGCGCTCGAGGCCGCCATCGCCGCGCGGATCGCCGAACTCACTGAGGTCGTCAAGGAGAAGGGCGGCCGCATCCTCTCCCCTGCCGACCCGGCCCGACGCGCGGGCATCCTCTCCTTCACGATGGCGGACCACGATCCCTCCGTCGTCGCGAAGGCGTTGCACGCCGAGGGAGTCACTCCCACGGTGCGCACCGACTCACTCAGGTTCTCCCCGCACGCCTCGACCCCACCGGAGGCGTGCGACCGGGTGGCCGCCGCGCTGTCGTCGCTGCGGAGCTGAACCTTTCGGACGTACCAGCCGACCCACGAACGCCGCGAGACACCGCCGACCCGGGCGGTCCCCCCCCGTTCGGGTATCACGGTCCGCCCATGACGGGACGTCAGCGGGACGTGACGCTGGAAGGCCGACGCCGGGCGGCCCCATCAGACTCATCGTGCTGATCAGGGTCGGCGCGAGGGCCATGCCCGCCACGAAGGGCATCCCCGCCAGTGCCGCGGGACTCGGCGCGAACAACAGCGGTGCCCTCGCCATCGCCATCGCCATCGCCATCGCCATCGCCATCGCCATCGCCATCGCCATCGCCATCGCCATCGCCATCGCCATCGCCATCGCCATCGCCCAGACGGTGACCGACAACCGCCCACTCCAGCAAGTATGTGGTGTGCAGCAGCCGCGTGCCTCCCGGTGGATCTCCGCCCCAGCGGGACCTGACGAGCGCGGCCATGCCGGGCATGCAGTCCGCTGCCGCCGCCGCGACGTACAGCGTCCAGTCCGGGGCGGCGTACCGGGCGCACAGCAGCAGCATGGGACTTCATGCTCCATCAGGAGCCGATCGTCGCGGGATGGATCCGGTCCATACCGCGTCGTCCATTTCCACATATGGCGCCGTATCCCGCAAGGCGACGCGGTATCTCGCCGTGCACGTGCGGGAAATGGCGAGCTGAGTAAGCTGGATGGAAGACACGTCGATGTCTCGGCGAGAAGGAGCCCGCATACCGTAGACCGCGTATACCGGCACTCTCGTATACACGGCAACCGCGTATACCGGCGATTCTGCTCACAGGAAATGGGGGCCGAGTCCCGGCCCCGGATAATTCTCCTTTGTCAGCCCGATCCCACGGGCTTCTCCGCCGTCGCCCGGTGCCGTTCGCCCAGCTCGGTCCGACCGACGATTGACCCTCCCAGGAGGTGAATCGGGTTGAACGCGCAACAGCGAAGCCAGGCCGTGATGGTCGCCGTCAGTGCATGCGTCATCGTGCTGACGGCGTTCTACTACATATTTCCGGATCAGCGGCTGATCTTTGTCGCCGTTGGAGCGACCGGCGTCATCGGCATTATCCTGGGTGTCCTTCTCAACCGCCCGGCGCACCCACTGCCCTGGCTGTTGCTCGCCGCCGGAAACTTCGCTTTCGCCGCGGGCGAGGCCACCCAGATCATCCTCATCCAGACTGGGGAGCAGGTGCCCTTTCCGTCGATCGCCGACGGCTTCTATCTCGTGGCATATCCGCTCTATGCGGCCGGGCTGCTGGGCTTCGTCCACTGGCGAACGAGTTGGCGCGACCGCGCGAGCCTCGTCGACGCGCTGACGCTGACAGTCGGCCTGGCACTGCTGTCGTGGCTCTTCCTCATCGACCCGTATGCCCGCGTCGCGGGTCTCACCTGGGTGCAGAAGGCGTTCGCCATCGCCTATCCGCTCGGCGACATCCTCGTCCTGGCGATGCTGCTGCGCCTGCTCGCCGGCCGTGGCGGCAAGAGCCGCTCGCTCATGCTGCTCACCGCGGGCACCGTCGGCCTGCTCACTGCCGACGTGCTCTACGGCCTGATACAGCTGAACGGGACGTGGCGTACGGGTAGCGCCGTCGAACTCGGCTGGGTCGTCCTGTACGGCGCCTGGGCGGCCGCCGCGCTCGATCCGTCCATGCGGTCACTGACCCAGCCGGTGGCACAGCGCACCGAGACCGGCACGGGCCGGCTGGGCCTGCTCATCCTGGCGTCGCTGATCGCGCCGGCCATCCTGCTGACGGAGGCGGTGCGCGGCGAGAGTTCCAACGTCGGCGTCATCGGGGTGTTCTCCACGTTGCTCTTCCTCCTCGTGCTCTACCGCCTGGCGGGCGTGGTGGCGACCCACCGGCAGGCGGTCAGCCGGGAGAAGGTACTGCGCAACGCCGTGTCGTCGCTGGGCGGCGCGGGCGATCTGCGGAATGTGGCCGCCGCCGTCCATTCCGCGGTGATGGAGCTGATGCCGCACGGCCCGCCACGTTCCGCACTGCTCACCGTGCCGGACAACACGCTCTGGGTGAACGGGGTGCACGGCGGCATACGCGGGCCTCTGTCCGCGCGGCGGACGGCAGCTGTACGGGAACTGGCCGCGTCCGGCGAGACCCGCCTGGTGACCCTCGACGGTGTGGGGCCCGATCTCGCCTCCCACCTCACGGGCCCGGACGAGGAGCCGACCCGCACCGGCCACGCGCTGGTCTGCCCGCTCACCTCGCAGGATCACCCCGCGGGCGATCCGCTGATCGGACTGCTGATCGTGGCCGGGGACGAACAGGACCTGCTCATGCTCCGCGGGACGCTGGCGACTCTCGCCGCACAGACGGCACTTACCGTGACGCGGGTTGCCCTCGCCGAGGTGGTCAACCGGCACAACAGTGAGATGTACTTCCGCACACTGGTGCAGAACGCCTCCGACGTCATCCTGATCCTCGACGAAGAGGACCGGGTCCGTTACGCGAGCCCCTCCGCGGACCAGGTGCTCGGTGTTCCGGACCTGGAGGGCACCCACCTCATCGATCTGGTGCCGCCTCAGGACAGCCGCGGGGTGGTCGAGACGCTCGGCCGGATAAGGAGCCACGAGTACCAGACCAGGCGCGAGCACTGGCGCATGATCCGCGCCGACCGGTCGTCCATCGAGGTCGAGGTGAGGTGGAGCGACCTGCGCCAGGAGGCGACCGTCGGTGGGCTGGTCCTCACCCTGCGGGACGTGACCGAACAGCGCAAGCTCGAACGTGAACTCACCCACCAGGCGTTCCATGACTCGCTCACCGGCCTGGCCAACCGTGTGCTCTTCCAGGACCGGGTCAACCACGCCCTGGTGCAGGCTCAGCGCGACGGCACGGTGGTCGGCGTGCTCTTCCTCGACGTGGACGACTTCAAGGTCGTCAACGACATACACGGCCACGGTGTGGGCGACGAACTCCTGGTCGCGCTGTCACTCCGGCTGCAGACCACTGTCCGTGCCTCCGACACCGCCGCGCGCATCGGCGGCGACGAGTTCGCACTCCTGGTGGAGGGCGCCGCCACGCCGGAGGGCGTGGAGCGGTTCACCGAGCACGTGATGACCGTGTTCGCCGAGCCGTTCCGGCTCCATGTGGGACCGGTGAGCACGTACGCCAGCATCGGCGTCGCCACGACGGAGGACAGCATCGACTCGGTCGAACTGCTGACACACGCCGATCTCGCGCTGTACGCGGCGAAGACGGCAGGCAAGCGCCAGTGGCGCCGCTACCACCCGGACCTGCAGAGCGGCATGGAGGAGCGTGCCAAGTTGCAGGAGGGCCTGGACAATTCGTCGATCGAGACTTCGTTCCTGGTGCTTTACCAGCCCATCGTGGAACTGACCAGCGGTCAGATCAACGGCTTCGAGGCGCTCGTTCGCTGGCCCCATTCCTCGCGCGGCATGGTGCTGCCGGAGCGGTTCATCACACTGGCCGAGGAGAGCGGGCAGATCGTCCCGCTCGGCGCCTGGGTACTTGATCAAGCCGCGGCCGAGGCTGTCCGGTGGCAGGGCTCCGCGCGAAGCGACGGGACGGCCGACCGCAACGCACCTTACGTCAGCGTGAATGTGTCACCGCGTCAGTTCCGGGACGAGGACTTCTACAACGTGGTCCGGCGCGCCCTGGATCTCTCCGGCATAGAACCGTCGTCTCTCGTATTGGAACTGACCGAAAGCGTGCTGATGTACAACGACGAACGCATCCTGACCGAGATGAGTTCGCTCACCGACCTCGGGATCCGCTTCGCGATCGACGATTTCGGAACGGGCTACTCCTCGCTGAGCTATCTGCGAGAGTTCCCCATCTCGATACTCAAGATCGACAAGTCGTTCGTCGACGAACTCGGGCGCTCGCCTGAACAGTACGCCCTGGTCGAGGGCATCACGCATCTCGCGGACACCCTCGGCCTCACGGTGATCGCCGAAGGAGTGGAGAACGTGCGGCAGCAGGAGCTGCTGATCTCCATGGGCTGCCGGTTCGGTCAGGGGTACCTCTTCGCCGAGCCGGTCAGCGCCGAGGAGACGGCGCACCTCGTCCTCGCGCCGCCGCTCGGCCGCTTGGCCGGATTGCCTGTGGCGCCCACGGAAGGGAAGCAGTGATGGCGGCGGCCCTCTCCCCCGAGGGGCGCAGGTCATGCTCCGCAGGACGCCACGCGAGGCAGGAGACCCAAGGTGACGGAACATGATCGTCCGTCGGTAGAGTCGGCTGCGCTGCGCGTCGTGCTGAGCAACGACGAGGAGCAGTACGCGATCTGGCCCACCGATCGCCGGATTCCGGCCGGGTGGCGTCGGATCGGCGGACCGGCGTCCGCCGCGTGGTGCGGCAGCCTCGTCGACCGTCTGTGGACCGACATGCGGCCCGCAAGCGTCCGCGCCGAGCGGCGGCCCCCGGGATCCGGGCCGAGCACCGTGCCCGCGCTGGTCCGGGAGCGGGCCCGCCGTGAGCCGTCCGCTCTCGCGGTGCTCTCGGACGAGGGTCGGCTCAGCTATGCCGAGCTGACCTGCCGCGCCGACCGGCTTGCCCACGAGTTGCAGGAGGCGGGCGTCGAGGCGGAGTCCGTCGTCACCGTGTGCCTTGACCGCGTGCCCGAGCTGGTCGTCGCGCTGCTGGCGGTGCTGAGCTCCGGCGGCGCGTTCCTGCCCCTCGACCCCGCGACTCCGCGGCAACGGATGACCGGACTGGTCGGGGAGACCGGTTCACGCCTCATCGTCTCGAGCCGCGAGCACGCCCCGATGTTCGCCGGGTGCGAGGCCCGGATCGTCCACGCCGACGAACCGGCCGCGCAGGCGCCGCCGGAGGGACCGCGGCCGGCCCCCGGCCCCCGGCCGGACGACCTCGCCTACGTGATCTACACCTCCGGATCCACCGGACCTCCCAAGGGAGTGATGATCACCCACCGGTCGCTGGCCCACTCCCTCACCGCGGTGGCCCGGGCATACGAACTGACGCCCGGCGACCGGGTGCTGCACGCCGCGGCGCTCGGCTTCGACACATCACTGGAGCAGCTCTTCGCCACGCTGATCAGCGGCGCCACACTCGTCCTCGCGGGAACACATACGTGGGCGCCCACCGACCTGCTGCACCGCCTCCCGGAGCACGGGATCACCGTCGCCGACCTGACCCCCGCCTACTGGCATCGGATCGTCTCCGTCCTGGACCACGACGAGAACCTCGCGTCGCTGAGGCTCGTCATCGTCGGCGGCGAGATCGTCACCGCGAAGGACTGCCGCGCCATTCTGCACCGGGTCCCCGGCGCGCGGCTCGTCAACGCCTACGGGCTCACCGAGACCACCATCACCTCCACGCTCTGCGACCTGAACGAGGAAGTGCTCACCGCGCCGGACACCGCCGTCGCCCCGATCGGCAGGCCCCTGGAGGGGAATCACGTCCACGTGCTCGACGCCGAACTGCGCCCGGTGCCGCCGGGCGAGCGCGGCGAGATCTACATCGGCGGCGCGGGGCTGGCGCGCGGTATCTGGCGGCAACCCGCCCTGACCGCACAGCAGTTCCTGCCCGACCCGCACGGCTCGGCGCCGGGGGACCGGATGTATCGCACCGGGGATCTGGGCCGCCGGCGCTCGGACGGCAGCCTGGAAGTCCTGGGCCGGGTCGACGACCAGATGAAGATCCGCGGGTTCCGGATCGATCCGGCCGAGGTCGAGGCCGCGCTCGTCTCCCACCCGGAGATCGGCCAGGCGATGGTGGTGGCCCGGACACGCGCCGGCGGCGACCGGGACCTCATCGCGTACTTCACGCCGGCCTCGCCGCTTGCCGGCGGCGAGGCGGTGCTGCGCGCACGACTGCGGTCGGCACTCGCCGAGGTCCTGCCGGGCTACATGATCCCGGCAGCCTTCCACTCGGTGGAGCGGCTGCCCGTCACGCCCGGCGGAAAGCTCGACCGCAGGGCCGTACCGGAACCCGTGACCGCGGCGCCGACGACTGGCGCCGACAACCATCCGGTACCGCAGGGAATGGCCCAGTTGTGGGGCCAGATCCTGGATGTGGACTATGTCCGTCCGCACGACGACTTCTTCGAGTTGGGCGGCAACTCGCTGCTGGCCATGGAGATGCTCGCCCGGACCCGCGTCGTATTCGGCATCAGCATCACGCAGATCCGCGACCTGACCCGTTCACTGCTGCGGAATCCGACGCTCGCCGCGTTCGCCGAGTCCGTGCGCCAGGCACGTGCCGGCACGCTGGCCCACCCGAACGGCGGGAGCGTCGACTTCGCCGCCGAGGCCGATCGGCGCATTCCGGCCGTGGGCCGTGGCGCACCGCCTCCCGACCCCCGGCGCCCGGGCGACGTCCTCCTCACCGGGGCGACGGGTTTCTGCGGCGCGCACATGATCGACGAGCTGCTGCGCAGGACGACGGGACGGATCCTCTGCCTGGTCAGGGCCTCAGACGACCAGCACGGCATGGAGCGGATCCGCGCGAGCCACCAGCGGTACGTCCTGAGCGATCTGTCCAGCGAGCGCGTCCAGCCGGTCGTCGGCAACCTGGGCAAGCCCGGACTGGGGCTGTCCCCAAGCCGGTTCGAGGAGCTGGGATCGACCATCGCCGCCGTCTACCACTTCGGCGGCCAGGTCAACTTCATCTACCCGTACCACGAGTTGCGCGCGGCCAACGTCGACGGAACATACGAGATCATCCGCCTCGCCGCCGACCGGGCCGTCCCCGTCCACTTCACCTCCAGCATGGCGGTGCTCGCCGGATTCGGGCCGGCCGGGGTGCGCAGGGTGACGGAGAGCACCCCGCTGCGCTTCCCCGAGTATCTGTCGGTGGGATACGTGGAGACGAAATGGGTCGCCGAGGCGCTGCTGAAGAAGGCGTCCGACGCAGGCCTGCCGGTCGCCGTCTACCGCCTGATGGACATCACGGGCAGCAGCGGAACCGGCGTGATGAACCCCAGCAGCGAGATGGCCGCACTCATCAACTTCATCGCGCGGACCGGGCTGTGTCCCGACGTCCGGCTGCCGCTGGACTTCCTGCCGGCTGACCATCTCGCCCGCGCCATCGGGCACATCTCCACCCGCCGTCCCGCTCGCGGAGAGGTCTACCACCTCGCCAACCCCCGGTTCACGCTGCTGGATTCACTCGGCGAGCGCCTACGACTGCGGGGTTACCCGATCCAGGAGATCCCGTACCCCGAGTGGACCGCCGCTCTGGTGAAGTACGCGGCCGGCCACCCCACCGACCCGATCACCCCGTTCGTCCCGCTCTTCGTCGACCGGTGCGCCCGCGCCGACATCACGGTGAGCGAGATGTACTTCCAGGGCGTTTTCCCGGAGTTCACCCGCGGCAACGCGGAGCGGGCGCTGATGGAAGCCGGGATCGACATTCCGCCGGTGGACGCGGAGATGATGGACCGTCAGATCGACTTCCTCCAACAGGCCGAGAACGTCCGGCCGGTGAAGAGCCGAGGCCAGGGAGCGGCACGGTGGTGAGCCGGTGTCCTGACTGGGACGCGCTGGACGTGCTGGAAGCGGCGCCCGACGGTCCGGTGGCCTTCAGCGCCGACCTGAGTCCCGCCGGCCTTCTGGCGGCATACCGTGCCGGGGTCTATCCGTTCCCGGCATCCGACGAGTACACCCGTGCCCTGAACGAGGTGGTCTTCGCCGATCAGGTCCAAGAGGGCCGCATCCGGCTCGTGGGGGAGGAATCGGCCGATCCTTACGCCGTCTCCTGGTGGTCGCCCGACCCCAGGCCGGTGTTGCCCGTCTCGGGCCCGCACCTCAGCCGGAGCCTCGCTCGGCGGCTGCGCAACCGGCTGCCGTGGTCGACCAGCCTGGACCGGGGGTTCGAGCAGGTCGTCCGCGAATGCCGCGCCGGCCGCACTCCCCTTTGGATCACCGAAGAGCTGATCGCAAGCTTGGTCCGCCTGCACGATCTGGGTCATGCCCACAGCGTCGAGGTGTGGGAGGACGGCAATCTGGTCGGCGGCGTCTTCGGCGTCCAGGTCGGATCGGTCTTCAGCATGGACTCGATGTTCTTCCACCGTCCCGGTGCCTCGAAGGTCGCGGTGACCGACCTCGCGGCGCGCTTCGCACAGGCCGGCGGCGTACTGCTCGACGCGCAGCGGGACAGCCCGCACGTCCGCAGCCTGGGCGCCATTCTCGTACCGCGAGAGCAGTACGTGCGACACCTGCGCCGCGCCGCGCGCGACAGCCTCCCGATGCCCACCGCCACCTTGCCCGTCCGCCGCCTCGCCCAGCCGACGGGATCGCGCTGACCGGTCTGGATGCTTGCGGCGACGTAGTTGCCGGTCAGAAAGTCTCTCTCTCAGCACCGAACCAGCACGGGTACGCGGCCTGCTCCCTGATGACGTGCGACCCAGCGCGGTCGCTGAACGACTTCATGCCGACGAGCCCGACGTACGCGTCGGTCAGCTCGCGCCCACGTGCGGAAGCCGGTGGCCCTGCGGCGGTCGTCGCATCCTGGCGGGCGCCCCGGCAAGGTGGTGAGCACGGCCCCACCCGACGCGGCCTGGTGTGGGCGAAGCGACCCCCGGTGTTATTCAATGAGGTGTGCGGTCAGGGATCTCGGTGCCCCGACGCACGGGTCCGAGTGCAGCCCCGGCGCTGCGCCGGGGATTGCTGAGGGAGCCGCATGGACTCCACACCCTCCCCCTCGTCCTCTTCGCCGTTTCACCAGGTCAGCAGCGCCCTGGGGCGCTACATCCCGCGCGGCGGAGCGGCAGCGGCGGCCGGTCCTGCGAACGCGCGGGGCGACCACGCCACCAGCCAACGCGCACCCGACGACCCGGCAGCCGACCGTCAGGATCAGATTCTCGGCGTGATCAGCCTGGACAGGGATCTGAGAATCACTCGCAGCAATCTGGACGCCCCCGTATTCGCGGGTCTGGACGCCTTGGCCGGGAGTCCTTTCGCCGATCTCCTGCCCGTCGGGGACGTACCGACGGTCACACGGCGGTTGCGGCAGGTCCTGGAGATCGGTGAGGCACACGTCGCCCGGATCCAGCGCCTGCGGCGCGCCGACGGGTCGGAGCTGGTGGTCTCGCTGAGCATCCTGCCCGCCGCGGCGCCTCAGGAGGGCTTGACCGTCTCCGTGATCGCCATGGCCAGGAGGCTGCACCTGTACGCCGCCGAGACCGCGATCGGCACCTCGCTGGACATCGGCGAGACCGCGCAATCGCTGGCGGAGTCCCTGCTGGCCTGGGGAGACGTGGCCGCCGTCGACCTCGACTTCGCCGTGTGGACCGGCGAGGGTGTCACCGAGCACGGGCAGGGGCGCATCCGACTACGGCGGGCAGCCCTGGTGCCGGACCGGGCGTGGCCCGAGGGTTACGTGACTCCGGGCGGCGATCTTCCGAGCGACGCGAGTCGCCTTCTGGCGCAGGCGGTACGGCGGGACGATGCCCCGCAGCCCATCGTCATACCCGACCGGGAGGCGGTCGAGCGGCTACTCGGCAGTCAGCGAGTGATCCGTGCCCTGGTGCCCGGTGACCGGTCGGCGAGTGTGGCGTGCGTACCGCTGGTCCTGGACGGCGCGCCACCCGTCGTGCTGGGCCTGGCGGAGGTCTGGCGGCGGTCGGACCGCCCCTTCCGCGACAGCGAGTTGTTCGACCTGCAGGAACTGGTGGCCAGGACCGCCCATCACGTCGACCTGGCCCGTCAACACCAGCGCGAGCACACGCAGGTGCTGGCGTTGCAGCGTCGGCTGCTGCCCCGGACCGGGGGCCACACCATTGAGATCGCCAGCATCTACCAGCCCGCCACGCCCGACAGCGCGGGCGTCGGCGGCGACTGGGTGAACAGCTTTCCGCTGCCGGACGGCCGTACCGCGCTGGTAGTCGGTGACGTCGTGGGGCACGGCCTGGGAGCCGCGGCAACCATGGGCCAGCTGAGCATGGAGGCCCGCGCGCTGCTGTCCGCGGGGCTGGCACCCGACGAGGTGCTGGAGCACCTGGACGAGACCGTGACGCTGCTGGACGACGCGGAGTCCGGGCTGGCGGCCGGCTACAGCGCCCTCGGCTCCACCTGCTGCATCGCCCTCTACGACCCGGTCAGCCGCCACGTGACGCTCTCCAGCGCGGGCCACCTCCCTCCGGTCCTGGTGCTTCCAGACGGGCACGCGGGCCTGCTCGCGGTCCGCCCTCACCCCGGCCTGGGCGCCGAGTTCGCGCTGCGGGAGCCGTTCGACGTGCGCACGTTCGATGCACCCCCGGGCTCCCTACTCGCCCTCTACACCGACGGCCTGGTGGAGGATCCGGCCCTGTCGATCGACGACGGCATCAGCAGGCTGGCGGATGCCGTGTCCACGGTGCACCCCTGGGATGCCCTGCAGCAGGCCGCACTGCACGTCGTCTCCGCGCTGGCGCCCGTGCGCCAGCGCGACGACGTGACCCTGCTGCTCGCGCGCATGATCGGCTACCGCAAGGGGGACACAGCTACCTGGCGGCTACCCGCTCGCAACGACGCGCCCGCACGTGCCCGCGCGCACGTCTCCGCACTGCTGCGGCAATGGCACACCAGGAGCGACACTCAGGACGACGTGCCGCTGCTGGTCAGCGAGCTGGTCACGAACGCGGTGCGCTTCGCCACCGGTCCCATCACGATACGACTGATCAGGGCCGGTGGTGGTCACGGCCTGCTGTGCGAGGTGGGCGACACCGGCAACGGCAGGCCGCGTCTGAGCCGGGGCGGCCTCCTCGACGACGGCGGGCGTGGCCTGCACATCGTGCACCGGCTCACCACCCGGTGGGGGGTGCGGTGGACGGACACCGGCAAGGTGGTCTGGGCGGAAGTCGCAAGATGACGCGACTGCGGGGCGGGGCACGGCCGGGCGTACGCGGGCGCGGCGAGGGCAGGGGCGGCGTGCGCGTCAGCCGGCGCCACCGTCGTACGGACGGTGCCCTCAGCGGTACCGGTGACCGGTGATGCGGGCGGCCTGTTCGCCGCCCCGGGTGGCGCGGGCTCGCACTACAGCCACTCCCCTTCCAGGGCGGTTGCGGTGAGGCCCGGTGCCGCCGCGTACAGGACGGCGCGACTGCCCGACTTCTGTCCGGCGTCGTGCGCCCGCCTCAGGATGTCGAACACGGCCGCGCCTCCGCGGTTGCCGCTGGTGTAGCTGTCCCGGCTGTAGTCCAGCAGCCCGGACGGCCACGCGTCGGGCATCGTCTGCTCCATGTACTCCAGCACCCGAGTCCCGCCGGGGTGCGCGAGCAGCACGTCGGGGTGCCAGGAGTCGGGGTCGTCCTGGTAACGGCCGCTCAGCCACTCCCACATCGCGGCGACCGTCTCCTGCACGGCGCGCGGCCCGCGCCGGTCCATCACGAAGTGGGTGCCGTCCGCCCGCGTTTCCAGGCGGTGCAGGTCTTGGGTGTCGGGCACGGTGTGGTGCCAGGCCGCGTCCAGCCGCAGCACCGACTCGCGCCTCGGGCGGCCCGTGACCACCGCGGCGACCGCGGTGTCCGCGAACAACAACCGGACGATCAGGGACTCGAGGGTGTCGTCCGCCGGCTGGTAGGTCGTGCTCAGCGCCTCCGCGATCACGACCAGGACCACCCGATCGGGGTCCGCGGCCACGAGATCAGCCGCCAGGGCCAGGGAGCGGGTCCCCGCGACACAGGCCCACTGCGTGGCCGGCAGCAGCATCACGTCGTTGCGGAGCGCAAGCTTGTTGGCCAGGGCTATGTCCAGACCGGGCAGCGCCGGGGTGGTGGAGTGACTGGTGATCAGGCAGTCGACGTCCGAGGCGTCCAGCCCGGCGATCTGCAGGGCCCCGCGCGCCGCACGCTCCCCGTAGGACTGCACGGCCTCCCAGGCCGGCGCGGTGCGCTCCTGGACGGTCTGCGGCGCGGGTATCGCCTCGAGGGCGGCGATCACGCGGTCCACGTCCTGCCGGGTGAACCCGTCGCGTGCCAGCGCCTCTTGGGCGGCCCCGATGCCGACGGCCTGCAGGCCGCTGCCGTCACCGGGCGCGACGGCGGTCTCCAGCGGCAGCATCCACCCCCGGGTCTCGATGCCCGTACTGGCCGCGATGCCGTCGATCCGCGACGCCCACGCCGCATGCGGGTGCCGGTCGCGCACCTCCGCCACGATCTGGCTGGTCTCCACGGCGTTCTCGCCGTGTATCACGGCAGGAGGACAGAGGTAAGCGGCCATGAGGGGCACCTTTCCGGGGGAACAAGGAGGAACGTCACGAGGGCTGTGTCATGGGCCGCTTTGGAAATACGCGCCCATGCCGATGGGCTCCACTTCGGGAGTCGCTGTCCAGGTCGAGCATGGACGCGAAAGGGACATTTCCGCTGTGACTAACCCAACTTGGGCGGCCTTTTGAGGGCGTGATACGGCACACACCTCTGAAACAGAGGGCCCCCGGAGCGGTTCCACAGGCCTTACCTGACTCGCCGTCAGTCGGGGGGGTTGCCCGGTCCGGGCACGCACCGCCGACGGGCCGGTGTCGGCGCCCGCCGTGACGGTCCCGCGGAGACGGCCCCGGATCCACGCCGGAGACGGGGACTGAACAGTGCCGGATGCGGGGACGGGCAGTCGTTGCCAACCCGGTGCGCCACGACGCGGCACCCAGCTGCCGGCCCCGCAAAATCGGGCGATCACAGAACGACTCAAGGACGCATGAAACCGCCCTCCGAGGACAGAGCCACGGAGATCCGTCCCTCCAGGACGAGGTCCGTTACGGAGCCTTGACTGCATTGGTCCGGTCCAATAGCGTCGCCCCCGCACAGAACTCCACACGGCTCAACACCCGCACGCCGTCACCTGCGTTGATGGTGCGTCCGCCGTTCAAGTGACGAAACCCGGCCGCCCGCTGCGGGACTGACTGTCCACGGCAGCCCAGGCGCGCCGGTCTCCGCCCTGCTCGTCGTCATCCAGATCCCCAAGTGCGCCTTCACCGCTCACCGTTGACGGAGCTCACCAGGGTGACCCAGCGGACAGCCACGATCACGCCTTCCCCCCGGAGGTCCGACCCATGCAATTACCCTCTGCAAGACCGCGGCGCCGCGGATGGAAGAGAGCGCTGACTCTGATTCCCGTCGCCGTCATGACGGTCGCGGCCACCGTCACCGGGACGATGAGCGCCGAAGCGGCGGTGCCCCCGACGCCGTCGGGCTTCACGCTCACTTGGAGCGACGACTTCAACGGCGCGTCCGGCACCGGCATCGACCAGAATCTGTGGAAGTACGACACCGGGCCGGGCAGTAATTTCGGTACCGGTGAGATCGAGACCATGACCAACAGCACCTCGAACGTCTACTACGACGGCCAGGGGCATCTGGTGCTGCAGGCGCTGCACTCCGGTTCCGACCCGCGGGGCGGATGGACCTCCGGTCGCGTGGAGACCCAGTCGGCGGCCTTCGGCGCCCCGGCCGGCGGAGTCGTACGTATGGAGTCCGTCCTCCAGCAGCCCAACGTGACCACCGCCAACGGCGCGGGCTACTGGCCGGCGTTCTGGATGCTCGGCGCGCCACTGCGCGACGGTGTGACCTGGCCGAAGTCCGGCGAGATCGACATCATGGAGGACATCAACGGCCGCAGCTCCGATTTCAGCACCCTCCACTGCGGGGTGAACCCGGGCGGGCCGTGCAACGAGTCCACGGGCATCGGCTCGGGTGAACGTGCCTGTGCCGGCTGTCAGACCGGCTTCCACGACTACGCGGCGGAGATCGACCGCTCGGTGTCGCCGGAGCAGATCAGGTTCTACCTCGACGGCAACAACTTCTTCACCGTCAACGCCAACCAGGTGGACGCGACGACCTGGGCCGACGCGGTCGACCACCCCTTCTTCATCATCTACGACCTGGCGATGGGCGGCGGATTCCCGGACGCCTTCGGCGGGGGCCCGAACGCGTCCACGGTCTCCGGCGGAAAGCTGGTCGTCGACTCGGTGGCCGTCTACAACAAGGGGCCTGGCTCCGGCGGTGGCGGCGGCGGTTCGACGACCGGCCAGACGATCACCGGACCGGGCGGCAAGTGTGTCGACGTGGCGGGTGACGACACCGGCGGCGACGGCACCGCAGTGCAGCTGTGGGACTGCCAGTCGGCGGCCAAGGACCAGCACTGGACCTGGAACGGCCAGACCCTCCAGACCCTCGGCAAATGCCTGGACATCGCTGGCGGCAACAGCGCCGCGGGTACGAAGTTGCAGCTCGCCACGTGCAACAGCGGCGGCTACCAGGCATGGGTGCGGCAGTCCGACGGCACGCTACGGAACCCGGCCAGCGGCCGGTGCATCGACTCTCCGTCGGGCGCCACCGCGAACGGCACACGCCTCCAGATCTGGGACTGCAACAGCTCCGGCGCCCAGAACTTCGCCATCGGTACCCCGATCTACGGACCGGGCGGCAAGTGCGTGGACGTGGCGGGTGACGACACCGGTGGTGACGGCACCGCCGTCCAGTTGTGGGACTGCCAGCAGGCGACCTCGCTCGACCAGAAGTGGACGTGGAGCGGCCAGACCCTGCGCACGCTGGGCAAATGCCTGGACATCGCAGGCGGTGTCAACGCGGCCGGCACACCGCTCCAGCTGGCCAACTGCAACGGCGGTGCCTACCAGAACTGGGTCGCCAACGCCGATGGCTCGATGTCCAACCCGGCCAGCGGCCGGTGCATCGACTCACCGTCGGGCGCCACCGCGAACGGCACACGTCTCCAGATCTGGGACTGCAACAGCTCCGGCGCCCAGAAGTTCGCCCTGGCATGAGAGGGAGGAGGCTCACGGCCCCCGGCAGGAGCCTCCTCTTCGCGTGAACTGAGGTCGGGTACATCGAAGGTCAGCACTCAGCCGGTGAGGCCCATCGATGTACCCCACCGCTTCGGCCACGTGCCGCCGCACGGCAAGGCTCACCATGCGTCTGCCGCACCGGGCGGCGTGCCGCGGTCCGGCCCAGGGCCTGTCACTCCCTCCAGGACAGGTCCTAGAAGTCGTCGGCGCCGTTGCGGAGTTCGGGAGTCCAGTAGCCGGTGGCCCACTTCGCGGAGTCGACGGCGATGCCGTCGGCGCCAGGGGCCCTGACGGTGGCCGGATCGCTGCCGCCCTGGACTGTCACGGAGAAGGCGATCACAGGCTCCGTGTCCTCGTCCTTGCCACCGTCCGACAGCTTCACGACAGCGTAGGCGGGTGCCCCGGCGGACAGGACGACGGGAGCGGCCGGCTTGCTCTTGGCCACGGCGGGCACGTTCTCGCGGTGCCCTTCCAGGAACTGGATCTCGGGGAAGCCGTTCATCCGGCAGCTGTGACCCGAGGTGTTCTTGGCCGTCAGGACGATGTGCGTGTAGGGCGGGCCGTCCTTGTAGGCCGCGCTGATGGCGACGTCCTTGGTCGTGCAGGCCGGCGTGGAGCCAGAAGCTGATCCGGTACCCGATCCCGATGCCGAACCCGATCCGGAGCCGGTCGAGGTCGCGTCCGCCGAACCACCGGCGGTGCCGGCGTTCTTGGCACTGCCCGCGTTGTGCGTGGGCGCCGTCGAGGAGGCTGCCCCGGCGGAGCTCGTGGTCTCCTGGCCCGAGGACTTCACACCGGAGCCGTCGGGCCCACAGGCGGTGAGGGCCAGGGTCAGCATGGCCGTGGTCGTGGCGGCGAGCAACGTGGTGCGATTACGGATGGTGCTCACGAAGGTTCCCCCGAGAGAGTGCGTGCGGCGAACGCCGGGTCATACGGCGTGCCGCCCCTGAACTGCTGACATGCATCAGTCTTGGGCTCGGCGCTCACGTGACGCTGATGTCGCACTGGCGTACCGCTGACGTCCACGGTGTGACCGTACGCACACAGATGTCAGTCGTCGTCGGAGATCCGGCGCACCGCTTCCTCGTACCGTCTGCGGTAGCCCGCGCAGGGGCGTACCCGCAGCAGGGTCGCCAGGGCCCGTACGGCGCCCTCGTCGTAACCGGCGCGTTCGGCCTCCTCGGCGGCCCGGTCCAGCAGCAGGATCCCCTCGCTGTCCGCGCCGAGCGCCAGTTGTGCCTCACCGCTGACGGTCAGCAGCAGCGCGCGGCGCGCCGCCTCCTCGTGCTCGGGGCCGAGATCGAGGGCCGCACGGGCCGATCGCAGCGCCTCTCGGGGCCGGCCCGCGACGAGCTGAATCCGGGCGAGGTGCTGGAGCGCGAGCATCTCGGTGTGCGCGTCGGATTCCCCCTGGGCCAGCACGACGGCCCGGGCGCAGTTCTCCAGTGCGGCCTCGATGTCACCCTCCGCGGCTTCGACGACGGCGAGATTGATCAACGCGGTCGCCTCGCCGAGCCGGTCGCCCGCCTGCCGGGCGAGTGGCGGCGAGAGTTCCAGCAGAGCGAGGGCCTCGACCGGCCTGCCTTCCTCGCTCAGCACCCAGCCGAGCAGGGTGAGTACACGCGATTGAGCGTACGGGTCGCACTGGGCGCGGGCGCATTCCAACGCGATGTTCAGCAACGGCACCCAGTTGTCCCTTACCCGCCACACCACTTGGGGCCATTGGAGCAGGATGATGCGCCAGGCACGGTCGTCGAGACCAGCGGCACGAGCCGCGACGACGGCCAGGGTCAGGTCGTCGCGTTCGGTGGCCAGCCAGTGCATGGCCGCCGCCCGGTCGGTGAAGTCCCGCACGGCGACGGGACGGCAGAAGCCGTCCGGCAGCGTGAAGCAGGGTTCGCCCCCCGGCTGAGCGGTGTCGGCGGCGGCGAGCGCGGTCGCGATGTAGTGGTCGAGGACGCCGGTGAGGGCCTCATGCCCGGATCCGGGATCAAGGGTGCGGGCGTAGAGACGTACCAGGTCGTGGAGTTCCCACCGCCCGGCCCCCGTCTCGGTCACCAGGTGGGCGGCGGCGAGGCGCTCAAGCGCCGCGGCGGCGACGCGTGGGGCCGTACCGGCGAGTGCCGCGGCGGTGAAGGGATCGAAGTGCGAACCGGGATGATGGCCGAGGCGGGTGAACTGATGCAGAGCGTCGGGCGACAGTTGCTGCACGGTCAGGCGCAGCGCGGCGGAGACACTGGTGTCGTCGACGTCGAGGTAGGTCAGCCTGCTCTGCTCGTCGGCGAGTTCGGCGGCGAGTTCGGCGAGCGTCCGTTGCGGGCGTCCGGCCAGCCGGGCGGCGGTGACGCGCAGGGCGAGGGGCAGTCCGCCGCACAGTTCGGTGAGTCTGCGCGCCGCCGCCGGTTCGGCCAGAACTCTGTCCTTGCCGAGCACACCGACCAACAGCTCGGTGCCGTCCTGGGGTTCGAGGCTGTCCAGGGGGACGGCGCTGGCCGCCTCGGAAGCGACGAGACCGTCCAGCCGGTGCCTGCTGGTGACCAGGGTGACGCAGTCGGCGCCACTCGGCAGAAGCGCCCGGACGGTGGCGGAGTCACGGACGTTGTCGAGTATGACGAGCAGGCGTCGCCGTTGGGTCAGGGAACGGAAGAGCGCGGCCGCGGCCGACGCCGATTCGGGCACACGGCGCGGGGGTACACCGAGCGCCGGCAGGAACTCGCGGAGGACTTCCGTGAGTGCGGCTTCGCCGGTGTCGCTGAATCCGCGCAGATCAGCGAAAAGCAGCCCGTCCGGGAACATGGCGGCGTTGTGGTGGGCCCACTGCACGGCGAGCGCGGTCTTGCCCACCCCGGGCAGCCCGGTGACCAGGCAGATGGGTGCCTCGGCAGCGGCGACCCGGGTCAGCTCGGCCAGTTCGGCCTCCCGTCCGTGGAAACCCCGGGGTGCCCGCGGCAGCAGATCCTTGGGGTACGACAGGTCGACCAGCGGGGGGAGGGGGACAGGTCCGGAGCGCGCGGACGTCGGCACGGCGCCACCGGTACGGAGTTCCGGCGCCGGGAGCGCAAAGCCGTCGGACGCGCGGTCGGTGGACGAGCCGGCCGGATGCGGACCGTACGGCTCCGGCCGGTCTCCGGCCCTTTGGCGTCCCTGCCCCTGAGGCCCTGGCATCTGATGTCCCGAACCTGGGCGTTCCTGGCCTTGGTGCCCCTCTGGCGGGTGTCCCGGCGGCGGGTCTTCCGCCGCTCGGGGCGCGGTCGTGTTCCGGCCGGGCTCGGCGGCCTGTCGACCGGCTCCGCCTCGTATCCGCCCGGGCGGTGCGGCGGCCGAGTCCGGCGAAGTGTCCGGCCCGCCCTGCGGGCGGGGGTCGCCCCGCAGGATCAGCGCATGCACCTGGGCGAGTTCGCTCCCGGGGTCGACACCGAGTTCGTCGACGAGCAGCCGTCTGGTGCGGTTGAACCAGTCCAGTGCCTCCGACTGACGTCCGGCCCGGTACAGCGCGGTCATCAGGGAGGCCGCCAATGGCTCCCGCATGGGGTGGACGACCGCTACCGTGCGCAGGACGGCCGCGGCCTGGTCGTGTTCCCCCAACGTGGTGTGTGCGCGCGCCAGTTGTTCGACGGCCGCCACCCGTGACTCCTCCAGCGAGTGCGCGGCGGCCTGGAGCGCCGGGCCGGGGAACGTGCCCGCGAGTGCGGGGCCCTGCCACAAGGAAAGGGCGTCCTTGAGCATCGACATCGCGTCGCGCGTGTCCTGCTGCTCCTTGGCCAGTGCGAGGAGTTCCTCGAACCTGTATGAATCCAGAAGGGTTTCGGGCGACCGCAGGGTGTACGCGTCGCCCAGTGTGGCCAGTTCGACCCCGTAGTCGGCGGCGTCCCCACGGGCCAGCAGGGCACGTATCTGCGAAATGTGTCCCTGAATGACGCTACGGGCGTGCAGTGGTGGTGCGTCGTCCCACAGACAGTCCGTCAGACGAGCTACGGGTACGGGCGTGTTGACCGAGAGCAGCAGTGCTGCGAGGAGGCTGCGGCGTTTGGCCGGGCCCAGGGACAGCGGCCCCACGAGGGTGTCGACGGACACCATACCGAGCAGCCGGAACTCCACAGGGTGAGGTCACTTTCAGGTGGGGGGAATCGAGGCGGAAACGAAGTCCCAGGATATCGGGGGTACGGAGAGACACTGATGAGGTGCATCGGTCTCCGGCCACAGGACCGGCTTCTTGCAGGGTCGTCCCAGGCGGGCCAACAGCAACGGCCCCATCCGGGAGTACCTGCGCAGGAGGGGCATCCGCCACACCATCCCGGAGAGGACCGACGGCAGGCCGTCCGTCCGCGCAAGGCTCACGCGGCGGACGGCCACTCGCATGCGACGCGCACGGCCGACGAGGGGGGCCAGGTCACTCACTCGCGTCGGCGATCTCCATGTCGATGACCTCGCCCTCCTCAGCACGGAGCTGAACCTATGAGGCAGCGACCCACGCAACCTGGCGCGCTCGACGTCCGCCAGTACGGTCGACAGACCGGGCGAGATGACGCTCAGCCGGGCATCGTCCTTGACTGCCGGGACTCATGTTCGGCCAGACAGTCCTAGCCGGCCCGGCAGCTCAGGACCGGCGTACCGGCGCCACCCGGCGTCGCACCGAACCCGAAGCCGGTCGAGGTGCCGACCGCGATGGCGCCGTTGTGGTCGGCGTTGGTCGCGGTCACCGTCCTGCCCACCTGACTGTAGGACGCGTTCCACATCCCGGAGATGGTGGTCTGGCTGCCCGGCCACTCCCACGTGACCTGCCACGACTTGGTCGTCGAGGAGCCCGTGTTGGTGACCGTGATGTCGGCGTTGAAGCCACTGCCCCAGTCGCTGCTCACCTTGTAGGCGGCACTGCATCCGCTGGAGCCGCCCCCGGTGCCGGCGGTCGTCGCGGTGACCGACGCGGACGCTGCAGAGGTGTTGCCCGCCGCGTCGCGAGCCCGCACGGTGTAGTCGTAGCGGGTCCCCGCAGTGAGGCCAGTATCGGTGAAGGACGTGCCGGTGACCTCACCCGCCTTGGCCGTGCCACGGTAGACGTCGTAGCCGGTCACCCCCGTGTCGTCGGTGGAGGCTTTCCAGGACAGGGACACACTCGACGCGGTGGTAGCGGTCACGGCCAGTCCGGTCGGTGTCGAGGGCGCGGTCGTATCTCCGCCTCCCCCGCCTCCGGTGAAGCCCGGTGCCTTGATGGATGCCAGGTAGCCGTCCTTCACGGTGTCCACGGTCTGCCAGTCGTCCTTGAGGATGCCTCCCGTGTCGCCGGAGTTCGGATTCCACGACCAGAAGGTCCAGTTGAAGCTGTCGGCCCCGTATGTGTTCGTGGGGCGCAGGTAGTCGACGAGGGCCGCGAGCCACTTCTGGTCGACCGTCGACTGCAAGGTGGTCCCGAACTCGCCGAGCCAGACGGGGGCGATGTTCTGCTTGAAGATGTAGCCCCAGTTCTTGTCCCAGACGGCCGGCATGTTCGCCGGGAACGACGGGTCGCTGAACCACGGTTGCTGCGCGACGCTGGTGGCGTAGTCGTGGGCCGAGTAGACCAGGCGGTTGGCGACGCTCAGCCGCACCGGCGCGGTCGCGACCCCGGCGAGATTGCCGCCCCACCAGGTGCTCTGGCCGTTCACCGTCTGGACGCCCTCGACGAAGATCAGCAGGCTGGGGTTGACGGACAGGACCGCGTTCCCGGCCCGTTCTGCCGCGAGCCGCCAGTCGGTGCTCGTGTCGCCGCATCCCCAGCAGGCGGGGTCGTGCGGCTCGTTGTGCAGGTCGATCCCGATCACGGCGGTGTTGCCCTGGTAGCGCGTCGCCAGGGCCTTGAGGTCGGCGATCCACGTCGCCTCGGGGACGGCGGAGGTGTACCAGAGCGCCGACTGGGCCGAGGAGTCGGGCCTATGACGGTCGAGTACGACCTTGAGACCGATCGAGCCCGCGTAGTCGACGATCTTGTCCATCACCTGGAGCGAGTTGAGACCTTGCAGGTCGGAGTTCAGACCGTTGGCGTAGGTGATGCCGTTGGGCTGGGTGCCCTTGAAGATGTCGTCGCTGTAGGGCAGGCGGATGGTGTTGTAGCCCAGGGTCTTCATCTGGTCGACCATCGACTTGTAGTCACGCGACCAGAGGCCGTGCACAACGTAGTTGGAGGTCTCGAACCCGAACCAGTTGACGCCCGCCATGCGCACCGGCTGGTTCTGCGCGTCGAGGATGCGGCGGCCCTCGGTGTGCCAGTATCCGGCGCCGGACGCGGCTGCCGCGGGCGACGGGGACGAGGGGGCGGCGGCCGCCTGCGCGGGCACCGCCACCGTGATCGGAACGAGAGCCGCGAGGGCCGCGGTGAGGAGCGCGAGCAGGGTGCGCCTGACGCGGAATGGGGGTGGGTGACGCATGGTGGGGGTCCTCTCCGGGTGGGAGCGCTCCCATTCTTGGGCGCGCGTCTCCGGGGGCGGGCAGGCGGATGGGCGTCCGGCATGACGGCTCCCGCGGACCGGCAGGAGTGTCCCGCTCCCGACGGCCGGCTCGTCGAAGCCGGACTGCGCACATGGAAGCCACTAAGCGTGTTCGCGTCAATACCTCACGCGGCGATCGTGTCCCGCCGCGGACTTGTCGACCATGAGCGCGCTCTGCTCAGGCCACGCCCGCGCCACTGCGGCCATGGGGCCATGCCCCCGCCTTCCGGATTCTCCGTCGGACGCTTCCCGTGCCTCCTCCGCCTTCGCGCCCGCCGCGACCTGGCACGCACACGGGCGGCCCGCGAGCGAGCCACGGCACGAGGTCGTTGAGTGACGGAGCGTCAGTAGCCCATCTTTCGCACGGGTGTTGACATCCACAGGCCGAACGCCGCACCTTGGGAGCGCTCCCACCATCACCCCCATGTCCCCGCCGTCACATCAGTGACCGGGCACCGTCCACGCGCGCCGGAAACGCCGGTCCCGCGTCCGGACGACGCCGCGGCGCGCTCATGTCCGGCGGCCCTGCAGCTCCAGCTTGCGCGACGCACACGGTCGCACCTTCGTCATGCCTGAACGCAACGCCCGTCCGGCGGAGTTCCGTCCGGTGTGCCCGAGCCGCGGCATACCGGGTGGCCGCCGGCGACCCCGCACGCCGACCGTACCCGCCTGCTCTCCCCAGGAGATGGCCGATGCCTTCCCGTAGACCCGACTCCACCGTGCGCCGAAGCGGACCGAAGCGGACCGCCGCTCTGGCCGTCGGTGCCCTCCTCGGAGCCCTGTCCGTCACCGCCCTTCCGACGACCGCGACGGCGGCCGCCAAACTCGACAATCCCTACGTCGGCGCGAAGGCCTACGTGAATCCCGACTGGTCGGCCAAGGCCGCGGCCGAGCCGGGCGGTTCGGCCATCTCCGACCAGCCCACCTTCGTCTGGCTGGACCGGATGGCCGCGATCCAGGGCACCGCCGACGCCCGCGGCCTGAAGGCGCACCTCGACGCGGCCAAGGCGCAGGGCGCCAACCTCGTCCAGTTGGTCATCTACGACCTGCCGGGCCGGGACTGCGCGGCCCTCGCCTCCAACGGCGAACTGGGTCCCGACGACCTGGCCACCTACCAGAGCAGTTACATCGACCCGATCGCGGCGATCCTCGCCGACCCGGCCTACGCGAGCCTGCGGATCGTCAACCTCATCGAGCCGGACTCGCTGCCCAACCTCGTGACCAACGCGGGCGGCACCGCCGGCTCCACCACCCAGTGCGCCACCATGAAGGCGAACGGCAACTACGAGAAGGGCGTCGGTTACGCCCTCCACAAGCTCGGGGCGCTGCCCAACGCCTACAACTACATCGACGCCGGCCACCACGGCTGGCTCGGCTGGGACAGCAACCTCACCCCGGCGGCCCAGGAGTTCAAGAAGGCCGCCACCACCAACGGCGCCACCGTGAACGATGTGACGGGCTTCATCGTGAACACCGCGAACTACTCCGCCACCAAAGAGCCGTACGTGAAGGTGACGGACACGGTGAACGGCCAGACGGTGCGCCAGTCGAAGTGGATCGACTGGAACCAGTACGACGACGAGAGCTCCTACGCGCAGGGCCTGCGCACCGCGCTCGTCGCGCAGGGCTTCGACTCCGGCATCGGCATGCTCGTCGACACCTCGCGCAACGGCTGGGGCGGTTCGGCCCGGCCGACCGGTCCCGGCCCGACGACCAGCGTCGACGCGTACGTGGACGGCGGTCGCATCGACCGGCGCATCCACGCCGGAAACTGGTGCAACCAGAGCGGGGCAGGTCTCGGCGAGCGCCCGACGACCGCACCCGACACCGGAATCGACGCCTACGTGTGGGCCAAGCCTCCGGGCGAGTCCGACGGGGCCAGCCAGGCCGTCGCCAACGACGAGGGCAAGGGCTTCGACCAGATGTGCGACCCCACGTACACCGGGAACGCGCGCAACGGGAACAACCTCACCGGAGCACTGCCCAACTCCCCGCTCGCCGGGCACTGGTTCTCCGCCCAGTTCCGTCAGCTGCTCGCCAACGCCAACCCGCCGGTGAGCGGATCGGGCGGCGGCGGTGACACGCAGGCTCCCACCGTTCCCGCCGGCCTCACGGTCAGCTCCACGACGAGTAACAGCGTCTCCCTGAGCTGGAGTGCGTCCACGGACAACACCGCGGTCACGGGATACGACGTCTACCGCGACGGCACCAAGGTCGGCAGCGCCACCGCAACCTCCTACACCGACAGCGGTCTCGCCGCCTCCACCACCTATGGCTACACCGTCAAGGCCAAGGACGCGGCCGGCAACGTCTCGGCGTCGTCCGCGACAGTGTCCGCCACCACCAAGGCGTCGAGCGGGGGAGGAGGGTCGTCGGGTCTCAAGGCGCAGTACAAGAACAACGACTCCTCCACCGCCGACAACCAGGTCAAGCCCGGTCTCAAGCTGGTCAACGGAGGTTCCGGCGCGGTCGACCTGTCCAAGGTGACCATCCGCTACTGGTTCACCGGGGAGTCCTCCTCCGCCGGCTACCAGACCTTCTGCGACTGGGCGCAGCTCGGCTGCTCCACGGTGAAGACTTCGGTGAGCGCCGTTTCCCCGAGCCGCACGGGCGCGGACCACTACCTGGAGGTGGGCTTCAACTCCGGTTCGCTGGCGGCTGGAGCGGACAGCGGTGATCTGCAGCTGCGCATGGCCAAGTCGGACTGGTCGAACTTCGACGAGTCGGACGACTACAGCCGGGGCGCCAACACCGCCTACGCGGACGCGGCGAAGGTGACCGTGTACGTGTCGGGCTCCCTTGTCTGGGGCACCGAGCCGTAGAGCGGGCGGAACGGACGGGGGCCGGGGCGGTGACGCTCCGGCCCTCACGCCGTCCGTGCAGGCCGCCGCCGTGTCCACGGGTCGCGTGTCCGTCCCCCAGCAAGGAGATGCGGCCTCGTGCAGCGCATAGAGCTCGTAACAGGATCATGGGTGGGCCTTCTTGAGGCGTCGCCAGCAGATGAGGCCGCATGCCAGGGAGACGAAGGCGTCGTGGAGTTCGAGGCGTCGTTCCCATCGGATGGCGAGGCGTTTGAACTGGTGGAGGAGGGCGAAGGCCTGCTCGACGACGTAGCGGAGTTTGTGAAGCTCCGCCTGTCGTTCGCGAAGTTCAGCTGTGTGGCGTGCCTGCTACCGGTTGGCCACGAGGAAGTCCTCCAGGATCTCGACAAACCGCGCCGGCTGCTCCTCGGCCGGGTAATGGCCGCAGTCGTCGAGGACGACCCCCGTGACGTCGTCGGCCGCCAGTCGCATCGTCTGGGCGGCATTCGCGCCGCTCCACAGCGCGCCGCCGAGGGCGAGCACCGGCAGCGGCGATGGTCCGCGCCATGATCGACGGTTTGCGGGCGATGCTGGAGCAGGCGTTGCTGGCGGCGGGGGCCGGTGAGCAGGAGGCGGCAGAGCTGGCGTTGTGCACGCTGGCGACGAACAAATCTCTGGCGGTGCTGAGCCGCGCCGGCTTCTCGGGCGAAGACCTGGCAACCGTCGCGGCAGCCGCCGCAAAGAATGCCAAGGCTCCGCCGAACCGGCCGTCCGAACCGTCGGGGCCGCGATAGGCGGGAACGACTCCGTCGCCAATGGATCTGCAGAGACCTTGGGGCAGCCGGCGGCTCGGCAGGAAGTGACTCGGCCCAGCCCTCATAGGGGCTGAGCCGACGCTGGCGACGAAATCGTCCCACCGGGGGAAGAAGCTGACCTGAGCCGCCTCGGTCTTCGGGCACTTGTAGGGGGATAGGGCGGCCGGTACCGCGAACCTCTGGCCGTTGGGTCAGCGGGCTCGGGTTGCCCTCACCGGCTCGGCTGGTTCGGTCGAACGATTCGAGGCTCTCTTGAGGGTCACAAGAGGTGAACTGATCGGACAGACACCTCCGATCAGGGACATGGCCACCTCACGGCGACGATGGTCGCGCCGGAGCCTTCGTCTGGTTGATGTCGCCGATCGTCTGCCACAGCTGCAGCGCCCGCCGTCGGTGCTGGTGCGCCAGGTGGTGAACGCCGGCGGCGGCGTCCAGGTCGCCGATCAGTTGCCAGCAGGCGGCCTCGTCCTGGCGGTCGCCGTGCCGGTGGAACAGGCCCGCCGCGCGCTCCAACGCCGGGCTCGCCCGGTCCCGGTCGCGTTGACCGGCGTACACGCGGCCGACTTCCAGCAGCGTGTACGCGACGCACCGCTCGTCGGCCAGATTCTCGAAGGTGGCCAACGCCTGCCACAGGCAGCGCAGCGCCTCGTCCGGATCACCACGCCGATCGTGCAGCCGGCTGAACCGCCGCAGCACCACGGCCACGCGATGCCCGTCGTCCAGCGCCTCGGCCTGGCTCAACGCCCCGTCGAACCAGAACTCCGCCTCGTCGAGCTTGCCCTGCATGAGCTTCATCACGGCCATGGAGCAGGACAGCTGCGCTTCGATGTGCCGGTCGCCCTCACCGGCCGCGATGGCCAGCGCGTGCTCGACACGTTCGAGGGCTTCGTCGTCACGGCCCTGCACCCGGCTGACCGTACCCAGCATGGCCATCGACAGCGCCTCGCCGCGTTTGTCCCCACCGTCCTGACACAGCCCGAGGGATGACTCCAGGGCCCGGGCGGCCCGATCGAACTCATCCTGGTAGATGTGCAGTTGGCCAAGACCGCGTAGCAGCACCGATGAGCCGCGCGCATTGCCGGCGGCCTCGGCCGCGTCCAACGCGAGCCGGTGCCCGTGCTGCCAGTCCTGATAAAGACACCGGTGGTCGTAGTAGGTCGACGCGCCGGCCGCCAGCTCCCAGGCCAACTCGTCCAGGCCCCAGTCCACGGCCAGTCTCACCGCGCCGAGCAGGTTGTCGCGTTCCGCGTCGAACCAGCCGAGCGGGTCGGCCATCAGCCGGTCCACGACCGCATCGGGCAGCGACCGGCGCGGTGCCGAACCGGGCGCGGCTGCCAGCAGCCCGGCCGCCGGCAGCCGATCGGTGCCGCGCCCGATCAGCTCAAGCCAGACGGACAGCACCCGGATGATCGCGTCCCGCTTGTCTTCCGTCGGCAGCGGGGCGGCGATCTCCACGGCACAGGTCCTGATCAGGTCGTGCAGCCGGTAACGCGGCTCGCCGAGGAGGTCGGTGGCGGTCAGCCGCACCAGGCTGGCGTCGACGAGGCTGTCCAGCACCTCCTCGGCGTCCGAGCGGTCGAGCAGCGGGCCGACCACCCAGCCGGGCAGGGTGTGGGCGCCGAGCAGACCCAGCAGGCTCAGCGCGCGCACCGCATCGGCCGGCAGCAGCCGTAAGCTCAGTTCGACGCTGGCTCGCACGCTGAGGTCCCCGATCCTCAGCTCGGCCAGCCTCCGGGACTCGTCCTCGATCCGTTCCCGCAGCACCCGCAGCGACCAAGCCGGGCGGCCCGTGAGCTTGCCGCTGGCGATGCGGATCGCCAGCGGCAGGTTGCCGCAGCAGTCGAGGATCGCATCGGCCTCCCCTGGTTCCCGCTCGACCCGCCGCCACCCGACAATTCCCGTGAACAACTCCCGCGCCTCTGCGGGGCTCAGCACGTCCAGGTCGATGTGCCGAGCGCCGGGAAGTTGCGTCAGCAGAGTGCGGCTGGTGATCAACACGGCACAGCCATCGGCCGCGGGCAGCAAGGGCAGCACCTGATCGGCGTGACCGGCATCGTCCAGCACCACCAGCATGCGGCGGTCCACCAGCAACGACCGGTAGAGCGCAGCCCGCTCGGCCAGGCCGTTCGGGATCGCGCTGCCGGCGATCGAGAGCGCGCGCAGTGCCTCGGCCAGCATCAGCCCCGGGTCCCGCGGCTCATCGGATGTCCCCGCGAGGTTGAGGTAGAGCTGGCCGTCGGGGAAGTCGGCGCTCGCCAGCCGCGCAGCGTGCGTCACAAGGCAGGACTTGCCGACACCGGGACCGCCCACGATGACGGCCACCGGGGCCCGGTTCGACGCCGACCCGTCGAGCAGCCCGGTGATCTCGGCCAGTGCTTCGGCCCGGCCCACGAAGTCGTGTACGTCGAGGGGAAGTTGACGCACCGGCATCATCATCGCCGGCCCGGGGGCCACCGGGGCAGGGCTCTCCGGTGGCGTGAACGAGGGGCCAATTGCCGGGACCGTGGCCGCCAGGGCGGGATCTGCGGTCAGGATGCGCTGATGCAGCGCCTGCAGCGGCGGGGTGGGGTCGACGCCGAGTTCGTCGGCCAGTGTCCGGCGCAGCCGCTCGTACACCTGCAGCGCCTCGCCTTGTCTTCGGCACCGGTAGAGGGCGACCATCAGGTGCTCGGCGACCTGCTCGTCGTAGGGGTGCTCGTGGAGCAGAGCGGTCAGCTCGTCGATGACCTCTCGATGACGCCCCAGGTCGAGTTCGATGGCCAGGCACTGCTTCTGCGTGTCCGCACGTTTCTCGTTCAGCCGTGCCGCATCGATCTCCAGGACTTGGCTGGGAGTGTCGACCAGGGCGTCTCCGCGCCAGCAGGCCAGCGCCCGCCTCAGCGCGACCGCTGTCTCCAACGGGGTCGTGTGCCGTGCGGCGAGGTGTCGCTGGTGGTCGAACTCCAGCAGGTCGAGCTGATCTTGAGCCAGGTGGATCTCGTAGCCGCCGCGCCGCGTGCTGATCAGGGTGCCGGGTGTTCCGCAGGCGACGAGGTTGCGGCGCAGCCCGGAGACAGCGTCCTGGACCTGGCGGACCGCAGTGGCGGGCGCGTTCGTGTCCCACATCACGGCGACGAGCCGTTCCATGGCGACGATGTTGTTGGCGTCGATCAGAAGTGCCGCCAGCATCTTGGCCTGCCGCGGCCCGTTCAACGGGACCGCGCGTCCGGCGATCTGGGCGTGTAACGGCCCCAGTAAGCCGAATTTCATGCTCCCCCTGGTACGTGACGATTAGCGCCGATTCCCCCGGCCGACCTCGTACTAGGACGAATCTAGGACGACCGACGGATCTGTGTCCATAGCGTCTCTGCAGCACGGCTCACCGAAGACGTTGAGCAGGCAATGAGTGCGGAGGGTGCTTTCGCCCGGTACCTCGGCAGCGTCCGGGCCGGTATCCCGGGAGCAGAAGCCATCTCCCCGATTCATGGGGCACCGGTTGCCCCCTGAAGCTCGTCGCAGGGGGCCCGTCCGGCGAACTCCGCCGCGGCCGCACACGCACCGCCGCACAGTCCACGCGCATCACGGCACGGCTCCATTCGCACCGCCGCACCACTTCCGATCGGCAAAACGACAGAAGGAGCACTCGTCAACCATGCCTCGCAACTGGAAGACCTTCGGCGCACTGACAATCGCAGTTTGCTGCGCCACGATCGGCCTCACCACGGGAACCGCTGAGGCGCAGACGCAAGTAAAGACCAGCAACGTCACGGCGGTCGGTTCGTACAACGACTTCGGCAGGACCGGCAACTACCAGTTCGTCGCGAACAATTGGGACAGCCGCTACCAGCGCTATCAGCAGTCGCTCGTCTGGGTATCCGGGCAGGACGGCGGCAAGGACATGGCCCACTGCCTCCGGGGCAACGGCGGAGCAAACTGGTACGAGTCCTCGATCGTCGCGCGCAACGGAACGAACTCCTCGCACTACGACTGCACCAACAACGGCACCTACAACCAGGGTTTCGACCAGGTGGGCGTCGACCTGAGCAACTGGTGACAGGAGCCTGAGCCGGCAACAGGAGCCCTGGTGCGCCCCGTTCGGAGCGCACCAGGGCACACCAGTCGAAGGAGGAGGCCCGGACGATGCTGGGCAGACACAAGACCCTTGCGGTCGCGCTGGCCGTGATCATCGCCGCGATGGTCGCGGCGGGGTTCGCGTATACCCCGTCGGACGACGGCCGGACGGCCCGGGCGACGGCCAATACCCGCCGTTTCGTGCTGATCCTGGCTGGTGTTTCCGGCCAGTCGGAGTCGGAGAAATTCGACCTTGACGTTGCCTCTCGCACGGAGGCCCTGACATCCACATGCATGAAGTCGCACGGCTTCCAGTACCTGCCCAAGGACGCGCACAGCGTGGTCGATGTCGAGGACGCATCAGACTTTTCGAGCCTCGACTACGCGCGCAAGCACGGGTTCGGAATATCGGTGTTTCCCCACTTCGCCCCTGAGGCCACGGCAGCCAAGAACTACCAGAAGACCCTTTCCGCTGCTTCCCTCAAGGCTTACGATGCGACCCTTCCCGGATGCGTCGACAGCTCACAGCGTACGACCGAAAAGGAATATGGAATCCCGAAGGCGAACTCCGAGTGGGCTCGGGTGGACGGTGAGGTGCAACACGACAGACGTTACCGATCGGCACTTGAGACGTGGAGATCCTGTGCGGCGGCGGCCGGCCATCCGGCGCAATCCCGTCTCGGGCTCATCACGGACCTGCGCAAGGAATACACGTCCGTGATGGCCGACATTCAGAGTGGGGACCAAGTGCTGCCCCAGGACCGATTGGCAGCGCTGGCCGCTCAGAATCCTACGTGGCGGAAGTTCCATCACTCGGAACTCGATGCCGCCGTGGCAACATTTCCCTGCTCGCAAGCCGCCGATCGGAGATATGTGTCCATATTCCTCCAGTACCTGAACCGGAACGGTTGAAGGCGGCGCGCTGGGGGGAGCCGCCGGCGGCACGGCCCGAGGGGCGGACGGCGCCCGTCCCTCAACCTCGACCTGTACCTGTGACCTGTCCTGGTTCTGGTGGGCTCTCGTGGCTGAATCTGGCTCAGCCGGTCGCCCATCCCGGCCATCTGGTGAGCGCCGCAGCCCCCTTCGAGCCAGCTTGAGATCCACGAGGCCCTTAAAGCGCGGCCCCGCTCCCGGCGGCCGTCATGCCAGCTCCAGGACGAGCTTGCCGACGTTCTCGCCACGGAAGAGCATCTGCAGCGTCTCGGGGAAGTCGTCCACACTCCCTCTCACGACGTGTTCCTTGACCTTGATGCGGCCGTCGGCGATCCAGGCGGAGATGTCCTGCGCGGCCTGCGGATAGCGCTTGGCATAGTCGAAGACGACGAATCCCTCCATCCGGGCGCGGCGCACCAGCAGTGTCAGGTAGTTCGAGGGGCCCTTGACCGGGGTGGCGTTGTTGTACTGGCTGATCGCACCGCAGACCACGACGCGCGCGTGCATCGCCAGCCGGGTCAGGGCAGCGTCGAGGATGTCGCCGCCCACGTTGTCGAAGTAGACGTCGATGCCATCGGGGGCGTGCCGGCGCAGCGCCTTCCTGACGTCGTCGGCGCGGTAGTCGATCGCCGCGTCGAATCCCAGTTCGTCGGTGAGCACGGCGCACTTCTCCGGCCCACCGGCGATGCCCACCACCCGGCAGCCCTTGGCCTTCGCGATCTGACCCGCGATGGTACCGACCGCGCCGGCCGCCCCCGACACCACGACGGTCTCGCCGTCCTTCAACGCCCCGACGTCCAGCAGGCCGAAGTAGGCGGTCATACCGGGCATACCCAGTGCGCCCAGATACGTCGAGGGCGGGGCGAGGGTGGTGTCGATCTTCAGGGCGCCCTTGCCGTCGGAGACCACGTACTCCTGGACGCCGAACATTCCGACCGCGTGATCACCCGGCTGGAAGTCGGGGTGGTTGGAGGCGGTGACCTCGATGACCGATCCGGCGCGCATCACCTCACCGATGCCCACCGGCGGCAGGTAGGACGGACGGTCGTCCAGCCAGCCCCGCATCGCCGGGTCCAGGGAGATGACGCGTGTGCGACCCGCGAACCGGCCCGGGCCCGGTTCCTCGACGGGCCCTGCACAGTGCTCCCAGTCATCGGGTTGCACCTCGCCCACAGGGCGGGCTGACAGACGGATCTGGCGGTTGGTCGCGGACATCGCGCCTCCTGTCGTTGCGGCTCCCCTTGACCATACCGACCAGTAGGTACGCCGTTGGCCGTGACATGCGCCACAAGCCGCCCCACCCGGCGGGCACCTACGGTTCGCGGGCCGTCGACCGACAGCGCCAGCCGGATGTCACGTCGAGCCCAAAACGTGACGCCCCGCAGACTGTTCGGCATACCAACCAGTCGGTATCGTGCGCCGCCACGCCTCCCCCCAGCCCTCCACGGAACCGAGCCGAGCCGGAAGGCCACGCGATGACATATCCCCATGACCAGCGGTACCCGCAGCAGGAATGGCCGCAGCCGCGGACCGAGCCGTACGGCCGTGCCCCTCGGTACGAGTCGTACGGGCGGGATCCGGGGCAGGAGCCCGCCCCGTCCGGATACGACGACGCCCCGTACGACTGGTACGGGCAAGCCGCCCGGCAGGAACCGTACGCGCACGAGACGCATCGGCACAGCGCCGATCTGGCAGCCCTTCGCTCGGCCTACCGCGTGCTCCGCCGGGTCTCCTCGATCACAGCACTCGGCTCCTTCGTGGTGTACGTGCTGCTGTCCTGCTACGCACCGGAGCTGATGGGGGCCAGGATCACCGGAGAGCTGAGTCTGGGAATAGCCCTGGGGATCCTTCAGCTCGTCGTCACCTTCGCGGCGGTCTTCTCGTACGAGCGCAGCGCACAACGCTCGGTGGACCCGTTGGCCCGCGTCGTCAGGGAGCGGGCGGCCGACCGGCCCGCGGGGGTGGCGAGATGACGGACTTCGACTCCGGGTCGCAGGCCACCGTCCTCGTCCTCTTCACCGCCCTGGTCACCGTCACGCTGCTGATGTGCGTGATGACGGGACCTGACCGCGACGACCTGACGAACTTCTACACCGGCTACCTTTCGCTCACCCCGTTCAAGAACGGCCTGGCCATCGCGGGCGACTACATCTCCGCGGCCACGGTGCTGAGTACCAGCGGCATCATCGCGCTCGCCGGATACGACGGCTATGTCCTCACGGTCAGCACCGCCTTGTCTCTGGTGCTGCTGATGTTCCTGCTGGCCGAACCTCTGCGCAACGCCGGCAGGTTCACCATGGGCGACGTCCTGGCCCGCACCATGCCCGGGCGGGCCGTGCGCATCGCTTCCTGCGTCGTGACGCTTTCGGCGACCCTGCCCTTTCTGGTTGTCCAGCTCTCCGGGGCCGGGTCGCTGCTCACCTTCATCCTGAACATCCCGCACGGGGCGGGCGCCAGGACGGCGTGCATCGTCATCGTCGGAAGCCTGATGATCATTTACGCGGCGCTCGGCGGAATGCGGGGAACCGCGCTCCTTCAGATGATCAAGATCGTCATCCTGCTCGGCACCAGCCTCGTCGTCGCCGCCCTGGTCCTGAACCGCTTCGGCTGGAACCCCGGAGACCTGCTCAGGGCCGCCCAGCACGGCAGCGGCACGGGTCCAGCCTTCCTTCGACAGGGCCTTCAGCTGGGCACCTCGGCCGGCGACCGGCTGGACTTCGTCGGTCTCCAGATCACCGTGGTCCTCGGCGTGGCCTGCCTGCCCCACATCACCATGCGTCTGTTCTCCGCGCAGGACGTGCCGGCCGTGCGTCGCTCCATGTCGTGGGCCGTCGGCACGGTCACCACCTTCTGCCTGCTCGTGATCATCTTGGGTACGGGCGCGGCAGCCCTGGTGGGATCGCGGTCCATCATTGCGGCCGACCCGCACGGCAGGACGTCGGTGCTCATGCTGTCGCAGGTGCTCGGCGGGGCTCCCGCCTCCGCGGGTGCGACGATTCTCTACTCGGCCGTGGCGGGAATGGTGTTCATCACCCTGCTGTCCTCGGTCGCGGGGATGACCCTGGCCGCGGCCTCGTCGCTCGCCCACGACCTGTTCTCCCATGCGGCGCGGCGGGGACAGGCGGAGCCGCGTACGGAGATGACGGTGGCGGCGTGGACGAGCGTGGCCGTGGGAACCGTGGCCATCGGGCTCGCCACCCTGGTCCAGAACTGGGACGTCGGCGTGCTGACCACTCTGGCCGTCTGCATCGGGGCCTCCGCGGTGGCTCCCGCGCTGACCTACTCCCTGTTCTGGAGAGGATTCACGCGCACCGGCCTGCTCGCCACCCTCTATGGCGGCACGGCCTGCGCGCTGGTGCTGATGGTCTTCTCCAAGGCCGTCTCGGGCACGCCGTCGGCCGTCTTCCCGACCGCCGACTTCCATTGGTTCCCCATGCAGTCGACGGGACTGGTCTCCATCCCGTTCGGTTACCTGGCGGGCTGGCTGGGCAGCCGTCTGGACCACCGGCGCCGCGCCGCTGACAGCCGGGAGAGCCGGCTGCTGTACGAGGAGAGCGAGGAACGTCTGCTCGCCGCAGCCGAATGACCGACGTGGCGGGGGCGGACCGAGCAGGCGGCCTCGCTGTCGCCACCGCGGTCCACCCGGGGCCCTGCACGGAGCCCCATGCCAGCCGTAGGCCTCCACGCGCGCCGATGTGTCAGTCGACAGCAATGGCCTGGGACGGTCAGGGGAGCGTGCCGGCCAGTGGTTGCTCGGTCCACACCGTTTTGCCTTCGCGGGTGTAGCGAGTACCCCAGCGTTCGGCCATCTGGGCCACCAGGAACAGGCCGCGCCCGCCCTCGTCGGTGGTACGGGCGCGGCGCAGGTGTGGTGCGGTGTGGCTGGTGTCGCTGACCTCGCACACCAGGAACCGTTCACGGATCAGCCGCAGGGTCGCAGGACCACTGGCGTACCGGTAGGCGTTGGTGACCAGTTCGCTGGCGATCAACTCGGTGCTGAACGCCAAGTGCTCCAGGCCCCATTCGGTCAGCTTGGCCGAGGTCAACGCCCGGGCCCGGGCGGCGCCGGCAGGCTCCAGCGTCAGCTGCCAGGAGGCGACATCCTCCGGTGGCAGCATGCGGGTGCGAGCGATCAGCAACACGATGTCGTCGCTGGGGTGTGCGGGCACGAGCGAGTCGACCACGGCCTGGCATGTCCGTTCCAGCTCGTCCGCAGGGCGGGTGAGCGCTGCGCACAGCTTGCTCAGGCCGATGTCCGCGTCGATGTTGCGTTCGCCGATGATTCCGTTGGTGTACAGGCACAGCAGACTTCCCGCGGCCAGATCGATCTCCCGGGCCTCGAACGGCAGGCCTCCCAGGCCGAGAGGTGGGCCTGCGGGCAGATCGAGCAGCTCCACGTGTCCATCCGGACCGGTCACCACCGGAGGCGGGTGGCGCGCGCGGGCCACGGAGCACCGCCGGGAGACAGGGTCGTACACGGCGTACAGGCAGGTGGCGCCGACGACCTGCTCGCCCACGGGCCGTTCGCCGAACGCTTCCTGTTCGGCCGCCAGCAAGGTGACCAGGTCGTCCAGGCGCGAAAGAACCTCGTCCGGTTCCAGGTCGAGGCTGGCGAGCGTGTGTACGGCGGTGCGCAGCCGGCCCATCGTGGCAGCGGCGTGGATGCCGCGTCCCACCACGTCGCCGACGACGAGCGCGACCCGAGCCCCGGACAGCGGAATGACGTCGAACCAGTCGCCGCCCAGGCCCGGGGCCGCGCTGGCCGGCAGGTACCGCAGGGCCACCTCGACGGCCGACTGGTCCGGGACCGTCCGGGGCAGAAGGCTGCTCTGCAGGGTGAGGGCGGTCTGTTGCTGCTGGGTGAAGCGCCGGGCGTTGTCGATGGCGACGGCGGCGCGCGAGCCGAGTTCCTGGGCGAGGGTGAGGTCGTCCGCCTCGAAGGGATCGGGGCGGCTCGACCGCCACAGGGTCAGCACACCCAGCACCAGGCCACGTGCGGCGAGAGGTACCACGATCAGCGAGTGGGCGCCCGGGTCCGGGGCCTGGGCGTCCTGGCGGCTTTCGGTCGAGACGGAGTCGGACGACAGAACCGGTTCCAGGACGGGCCGCCCCTCGGCCAGGCATCTCGACTGCGGGGTGTCGGGTGCGAACTCCACCGGCAAGCCCTGGCCGTGGGGCGGGCCGGATTGCTGGGTTCCGATGCCGCAGACCCCCACTCGAACCACGGGTCCCGCCAGTGCCCGAGCCGGTTCCTCACCGCATGTGACCGACTCGAGCAGGTCCACCGACGCGTGGTCGGCGAGGTGCGGCACCATCACCTCGGCGAGTTCCCGGGCGGTCTCCGCCACGTCGAGGGTGGTTCCGATACGGCTGCCGGCCTGGTCGAGGAGCGCGAGCCGACGCTGGGCCCGATGGCGCTCGGTGATGTCCTCGATCATCTCGGCCACGCCCAGGACGCGGCCGGAGCGATCTTCCATCCGGAAGGCCGAGACCAAAGCGACCCGCTCTCGTGCCGGATCCGATTCGAGGCGGGCGAACTGCTCGGAGTAGATCAGCGGTCTGCCGGTCTCCATCACCTGACGCACACGGTCCACGGCCTTGCGCGCGTCGTCGGGAAGGAGCATGTAGCCGGTCGGCAGACCTCGAAAATCTGCTGCCGGGACGCCGGAGAAGCGCTCGACGGCCCGGTTGACCCGGAGAACTTTCAGGTCGGGACCGTGGACGACCAGGCCGATCGGACACTGGCGGTACAACCCGTCGAGAATCGCGCGGTCCCTTTGCCAGTCCAGGACGTCGGCCGCGGGTGCCCCGGCGACAAGCCACTCCCGGACCCGGTCGGCGCGGGAGAACGCCTGGGCCCTGAGCCCCATTTCCACAAACCGTCCGTCGCGGTGCCGCACCTTGAGCACCCCGAACCAGCCGCCGGTTCTCCGGCAACTCGCGGCGGCCTCCCTGACGGCCGGCAGATCGCGCGGATCGACGAGGACCTCGAAGGCCTGACGACCGGTCACGGCTGCGCCCGGATGGCCGAGCAGCTCTTCGGCCCGCCGGCTCCATCCCACCACGGCACCCCGGTCGTCGAGCACCGACAGGGCGGCGAGGCGCGGGGCAAACGGATCGTCGTGGCTTGCGCTGAGCTCTGTCATCCGCATCTCCACCGCCGGCTGACCCGCAGACACACCTAAGCCTAGTGAACCCCGTGGGGCCGCGCGCGCAGCCGCGGCCGGCGCGCGGGATCACGGCAGGCCCGTCGGTCCGCTGTCGGCGGCCTGCGGCACCGCGCCTGGTGTGGCTCCTCGCGTCCGCCGGACAGCGACTACCTCCGCCACAGCCGGCGGCCGGGTCCGGCGCCGCCGTGCCTGGCGGACGTCGGATCGCAGGCACGCACGGCTCCGGCTCCGGGTGACGGGGCGAGGGCGGTCCCCAGGCGTCGGGGCATCGACGCGGACCGCCCCCGCTCGCTCACTTCGCCGTCGGGCCGAACTCCTTGCGGGTGTCGACCGGCTCGCCGAACAGGTGCCACCGCTCGCCCTTGAACCGCATCAGCTGCATCGTCTCCAGCGGGAAGGCGTCACCGTGGCCGGTGGACATGGTGACCCCGGGCAGCAGCATGCCCACCTTCACGTCCTTCAGGCTGTGCACCGCGTCCCGCAGTCCTTCCCTGGTCGGGCACTTCATCGCGTCCAGGGCCTGGTGCAGGCTGGAGGCGACGGCCCAGCCGTAGGCGTTGAACTGGTTGGCCGGGTCGGCGTCGGGTGCGTACTTGTGCAGCGCGTCCTTGTACGCCTTCATCTCCGGGTCGGCGGCCCATTGCGGGTCGGCGGGGTCCTTGAAGTAGGTGGCCGAGACCACACCTTGGACGTTCTTGAACCCGACCGGCTTGAGCACGGCGGCGGACGAGGCCACGTTGTTCACGATGTGCAGCGGGTTCCACTTGGTGTTCTTGGCGTCGGCGGCGAGGGCCTGGCTGCCGAACTTGGGGGTGGTGACATCCAGCAGCACGTCCGACTTGGAGCGTGCGAGGCTCGCCATCTGTGCCGACACGGAGGGGTCGGTGACCTCGTAGCTCTCCTCGGCGACCACCTTGACACCGCTGCCGGCGACGGCCTTCTTGAACCCGCCGAGCAGGTCCTTGCCGAAGTCGTCGTTCTGGTAGAGGACCGCGACCTTGGCCTTGGGCCTCGCGTCCTTGAGGTACTTGGCGTACACGCGTGCCTCAGCCACGTAGTTGGGCTGCCAGCCGATGGTCCACGGGTGCTGGTCGCCCGTGCCCCAGGCGGAGGCACCCGTGGCGACGAAGGGCTGCGGCACCTTCTGCTTGTTGAGGTAGTCCCAGACGGCTGCCGTGGACGGGGTGCCCAGGGTCTGGAACACCGCGAAGACCTTTTCCTGCTCGACGAGTCTGCGGGCCTCCTCGACCGCCTTGGGAGGCTGGTAGCCGTCGTCGCGGACGACGAACTCGACCTTGCGGCCGTCTATGCCGCCCTTGTCGTTGACGTGACTGAAGTAGGCGGCCACGCCCTTGCTGATCGTGCCGTACGCGGAGGCAGGTCCCGACAGCGGGTAGATCCCACCCAGCTTGATGGTCTTGTCGGTGATGCCGGTGGTCTGCTGGCCCTTGCACGCGCCACCGGCGGTGGTGTCCTGGGCGTCCTGACCTCGCTGGCTGCTGCAGGCGGTAGCGGTGAGCAGGGCGGCGGTCGCGGCCGCGGCCGCCCGCAGAGCGGTCGTCTTGCGCATGTGGTTCATTCCTTTTCCGTGCGGGGCGGTGCGCCCACGGGTTCGGCGTCGACAACTGCGGGGTCCGCAGGAGTGTGGGTCTCGGAGGGTCCGGACGGGGCCGGGGACTCCGGCTCCGCATCGGGCGCGGATTCGGCCTCTGGCGTCCGGTCGAGGGCGGCGGGGGTGCGCGGCGGGCGACGGGCGACTGCGCCCAGGACACGGGTCGGCAGACCGGCCAGTCCCGTCGGGGCCACGAACATCACCGTGATGATGAGCAGTCCGAACACGACTCCCGGCGCCGCCTCGCTGACGTCCTGGGACACGCTCGGCACGTACATCACGAACGCCGCCCCCAACAGGGGTCCGTACAGCGAGCCGAGACCCCCGACCACCAGGCCGGCCAGCAGTGTGATGGACAGAACGAAGCCGAAGGAGTCGGGCGAGACGAAGCCGATCACCCAGGTGTACAGACACCCGGCGACACCCGCGAACATCGCGCTCCACGCGAAGGCGAGGGTCTTGTGCAGCGACAGCCGCACGCCCATGACCTCGGCGGCGCTCTCGTTGTCCCGCACGGCCAGCAGTGCCCGGCCGACCCGGGACCGCAGCAGGTTGCGGGCGAGCAGCAGGGCCACCGCGGTGACGGCTAGGACGACGAAGTACATCCACTGGTCCTCGGCCAGCCCGCTCCACGCCGGCGGCTGCAGCTTGTTCACGGTCAGCCCCATGGAGCCGCCCGTCACCGGTTCGAGCCGCTTGAGCAGGGGCGGCAGAAACACCGCGAACGAGAGGGTGACCAGGGCCAGGTACAGCCCGCGCAGTCGCAGCGCGGGCACGCCGAACCCGAGGCCCAGCAGGAAGCATCCGGCGGCCGCGGCCGGCAGCGTCGCCAGGTGGCCGGTGTCGTACCGGTCGAGCATGACCGCCGCCGTGTAGGCGCCCGCCGCGAAGAACGCGCCGTGCCCGAGCGAGATCTGCCCGCCGAAACCGACCAGCAGGTTCAGGCCGGACAGCGCCACGGCGTACACGAGCACCATGGTCAGCTGGAAGACCTGGAAGGGGGCGAAGTAGAACGGTGCGCCGACTGCGACCGCCGCCGCGACGAGGACGGTGAGCGTGGGCCGCAGCCACCGGACCCGGTCGGTGCCGAGTGACGCTGTGATGGTGCTCATGCGCGCTCCACCGCCGCCCGCCCGAAGAGGCCCTGTGGCCGCACCAGCAGCACCGCCAGAATGATCACCAAGGGGACGCCCACCTTCAGATCGGCGCCGATCACGTCCACGTACGCCCCGGTCAGGGTCTCGGCGACACCCACGAACAGGCCGCCGACGACCGCGCCGACCGGGCTGTCGAAGCCTCCGAGGGTGGCCGCGGCGAACGCGTAGATCAGCACCCCGCCCATCATGTTGGGCTCCAGGAACAGCACCGGGGCGACGAGCACGCCCGACACCGCGCCGACCGTCGCGGCCAGGCCCCAGCCGAGCATCAGCACCCAACCCACCCGGATGCCCGACAGCCGGGCGGAGGCCGGATTGCAGGCGACCGCCCGCATCACCAGGCCGATGGAGGTGTGCTGGAACAGCAGGTACAGCAGGCCCATCACGACGGCCACCACACCGATGATCCCGAGCGTCGACCAGTCCATACGCACACCGGACAGGTCGAGTCCGCCGTCGGGGAAGGGCTGCGGGAAGTCCTTCACGGTGAACGACCAGATCAGGCCGGCCAGCGCGTTGACGAAGATGAACAGGCCGACCGTGACGATGACCACCGTCAGCTCGGGCGCGCCCTGTACGGGGCGGATGACGATCCGCTCGAGCAGCATGCCGCCGGCGAAGGACACCGCGAGGGTCGCCGGCAGTGCCAGCCAGTACGGCATCCCGGACGCCACCAGCTGCCAGGCGACGTACGTCGAGAGCATGGCCAGCTCGCCCTGCGCGAAGTTGACGATCCCCGTGAACCGGTGGATCAGTACCAGGGCCAGCGCCAGGCTGGCGTACACGGCGCCGGAGCCCAGTCCTTCCACCACTTGCTGGAGCAGATCGGTCACGGCGCTCACCCGGCCTTCCGGGAGAGGACGGAGACCCCGAGGTACACCTCGGCGACCTGCCCGTCCTCGCGAATCTGTGCGGCCGGTCCGGACAGCACCAGTCGGCCGGCCTCCAGTACGTGGGCCCAGTGCGCGATATCCAGCGCGAGCTGGGCGTTCTGCTCGACGACGACCACGGTGGTGCGTTCCTCCTCGTTGACGGCACGGACGATCTCGAACAGCTCGCGGGTGACCAGCGGCGCGAGCCCCAGGGACGGCTCGTCCAGGAGCAGCAGCGAGGGCCGCAGCATCAGCGCCCTGCCGACGGCGAGCATCTGCTGCTCGCCGCCGCTGAGGCTGCCGGCAGCCTGCCGCGACCGCTGACGCAGCTTGGGGAAGTACTCGTAGATCCGTTCCAGGTCGGCCACCACGGCCGCACGCTCGGCGCGGCCCCGCCGCGGGCCGGTGCGCAGGTGGGCGCCGATGCGCAGGTTCTCCTCGACGGTCAGGTCGTTGAAGGTGCCCCGGCCCTCGGGCACATGCGCCACGCCGAGCCTGGCGGCCTGCTCGGGCGAGCGGCCCAGCAGTTCCGTGCCGTTCAGGGTGACCGAGCCGCGGCCGCGGACCATGCCGCACAGCGCCCGCAGCGTCGTGGTCTTGCCCGCGCCGTTGGGTCCGAGGATCGCGCACACCTCACCGCGGGCGACGGAGAAGTCGAGGCCCTGCAGCACGCGGGCCTGGCCGTATCCGGCGTGCAGGTCGGAGACCTTCAGGAAGTCCCGCTCCGCACCGGCCGCGGCCTCGGTGCTGCCGGTGGTGGGCTCGCTCACGCGGCCACCCCCAGGTACGCCTCGACGACCGCCGGGTCGCGCTGGATCTCCTCCGGCGTGCCCTCGGCGATCTTGCGGCCGAAGTCGAGGCAGATCACCTTGTCGCACAGGCCCATCACGAAGGCCATGTGGTGTTCGACCACAACGAGCGTGAGGTCGAACTCCTGCCGCACCGAGCGGACCAGATCCGCGAATTGGTCCACCTCGCCGTGGCTGAGCCCGTTGACGGGTTCGTCGAGCAACAGCAGCCGGGGCCGGACCGCGAGCGCCCGGGCGAGTTCGACGCGTTTGAGCGTGCCGAACGGCAGTCCGGAGGCGGGATGGTCGGCGACGTCCGCCAGCCCGAGCCGCCGTAGCAAGTCGTCCGCCTGGTCACGTAGTGCCCTCTCCTCCCGCCGGACGCGAGGCAGCCGGAGCGCCGCGGCGAGGTGTCCGGTGCGCCCCCGGCTGTGGGCGCCGACCATGACGTTCTCCTGGACCGTGAGCTGCGGGAACAGGCCCAGGTTCTGGAAGGTGCGGGCGATGCCGCGCCCGGCCACTGCGTGCGGGGGGAGGGCGAGCAGGTCCTCGTCCTCGAACCGCACCTCTCCCCCGTCGGGAGCACAGCGCCTGGTGAGGCAGTTGAACAAGGTGGTCTTGCCGGCTCCGTTCGGCCCGATGAGCCCTACGGCGGTGCCCGGCTCGACGGTGAAAGCGACACCGTCCAATGCCGTGATCCCGCCGAAGCGCACGGTGATGTCTTCGACCGCGAGCATGAGTGACGCCCTTTCCGACGTGCTGGGGGGTGGGCGAGCGTCACAGTAGGTGGGGGCGTCGCGGGCGCACATTGGGTGTGAGCACCCAACTTCTCGGTGGCCGAACTGTGCGCCGCGCACAGGTGCCGGGAGATGTCTCATGTGGAACCTGTTGACGAAGCACGAGGAGGGCAGCGACGATCGGCCCCATGCCGCGCGGTCCCGCACTGGGCAATCCCCGACTCTCCGAACCGCTCCGCCGGGAGCGGCGGCGGATCCTGCACGCCGTCCACGACCGGGTCGAGGAGGTGGCGGAGACCGCCGTCGAGGTGATGCGCACGGAGATCCCGTCGTACGCACTGCAGGACGAACGGTTCTTCGGCGACGTGCGGGACCAGGTGCTCGAGCACTACCGGATGCAGCTCGCGGCGCTGGCCGGCGATCGCGACATGGCCCCCGAGGACCTGGTCTTCAGCCGCGCGGCAGCGATGCGCCGAGCACGTGCCGGGTTCGCCCTGGAGGACTGGATCAGTGCCTTCCGGGTCGGCCGGCAGGTGCTGTGGGACGCGCTGCTGGACTGCGCGGGCACGTCCGCCGAGGCCCAGCAGGCCGCGCTGTCCCTCGTCACCCCGCTGATGCGGTACGTCGACTACGCCAGCACCCATGCCGCGCAGGCTTACGTCGAGTACCAGCAGCACGTGGTGGCGGACGCGGACCGGGAGCGCCGCGATCTCCTGGACCAGCTCCTGGCCGGGGTTGCACCGACGCGTGGTCCGCTGATGGCCGCGGCTCAGGCGTACGGCGTCGGACCGCGCTCACCGATGATGGCGGTCGTGGCGGTGTGCGTCGGCGACACCCGCACCGGCGACCCGACCTCGGCCGAGAACGGGTATGCCGCCAGCGCGTCGATCAGCGTCGCCGGGCCCTGGGCCGGCAGAACGCTGGTCGTCGTGCGCCACGGCGAGGTGGTGGCCGTGCCCGTGGTCCGGGCCGGCATGGCCGCAGAGGACATATGCGCCCACTTCGAGACCGTGCAGCGGCGGCTCGCGGGGGCCGGAACCATGCTCTCCATGGGGATCAGTACGGTCGCCCAGGGCGCAGGTGAACTGCCCCGTGCCTACCAGGAGGCGCGGGCCGCCCTCGACCTGGTGCCGAGCGGGGGCGGGGTGGCAGCACTGCCACGGCTGTCCCCGTTCGACTACCTGGCGCTGCGCGCCGACGACCTCGCGCGCCAGCTGGTCGATCCCCGGGTGCGGTCGATGCTGGAGGAGGACCGCAGACGCGGCGACACGCTGGCCGCCACCATACGGACCTTCGCGGAGGCGGACCTCAACCTGCGGCTGGCCGCCGAGCGCTTGCGGGTGCACCACAACACGGCGCACTACCGGTTGCGCCGGATCGAGGAACGCACCGGCCGCAATCCGCGCCGGATCGCCGACCTCCTGGAACTACTGGTCGCCCTCGCCATCCGCGACGGGGCCGAGGAAGGCGGGGAAGGCGAATGAGCGGCATGGTGGAGTCCGACGGGACCGAAGCGGCACGTCAGCTGCCGGGCAGGCAGGGGGACATGGGTCAGCCCGAGGAATACGCCGGGCAGGACGGAAGCCTCCGGCGCACGCTGCTCGACGCCGCGCTGGAGGTGTTCGCCGAGCGCGGTTACACCGACGCCGGTCTCACCGAGATCGCGGCGCGCTGCGGCATCCCGGTGGGAAGCCTCTTTCAGCACTACGGCGGAAAGCGAGGGCTGTATCTCGCCCTGTGGGAGGAGTTCCGGGAGGAGCAGGAGCGTCGAACCGCGGCCACACTGACCGCCGAGCGCAACCGCGGTGTGGAGGACCCCGCCGCCCTCTTCATGGCGGGAGCCAGGGCCTACCTGGAGGGTGCCTGGGACAACCGGAGGCTCGGCAGACTCCTCGTGGAGGACGACGGCCCCGCGGGCTTCGACGCGCTGCGCCGACAGTGGGACCGCGCATGGGTACGGCGCAACGCCCGGCTCCTGGAGATCGACGAGCGGCGACGCGCCGGCCGGGTCAGGGTGAGCGTGCTGACCACCGTCATCGGAGGAACGGCGCGCGAGCTGGGTGACTGCGGGGACGAAACGGAAGCCCGCGAGATCGTGGACGAGGTGTGCGGCATCCTGATCCATCTCTCGGCGCCGCCCGGCTGAAACGCCCGGCACCGGGCTGGGGCGACAGGACCGGCCCCGGCCCGACGACGACTCACCCCCGGGCACCCCACGCCGAGCGCCACCATCGACCTCGCCCGCCGCCTCCACGCAGATGACCTCCTCACGGAGCTGCCTCGGGGCAACAGCGGCCACGCGGGTGTAGGCCTCGGCGTCGATCGCGACGCGGTCCGGGCCAGGACCTGTCCGGCCGATCAAGTTGCCGGGAAGGGACGGCGCCTGTCCAGCGCTGCGTCCGCGGCGTGATCGGCCGGCCAGGTCCTAGACACCGGTGTCGGCTCCCTGCCTGAACGGGAGCGCGTCACCAAGGAGTTGGCCGCCGTCGATCACCATCGTCTCGCCGGTGATCCAACTCGCGGCGTCCGAGACGAGAAAGGCGACCGCCGAGGCGATGTCGGCCGGCTCCCCTATGCGCCCGAGTGCCGTCGCGGCGGACAGTGCCTGCTCATGGTCCTTCCACAGAGCCTCGGCCAGCTTCGTGCGCACCACACCCGGCGCCACCGCGTTGACGCGAACCTTGGGCGAGAGTTCCAGGGCCAGTTGCTTCGTGAGGTGGATCAGTGCGGCCTTCGACGCGTTGTACAACCCGATGTTCGCCTCGAGGGTCATGCCGCCGACCGAGGCGGTGTTGACGACGGCGCCGCCGTGCTCGCCCATCCAGGCCCGCACGGCCAGCCCCGTCCACAGGACAGGAGCCCACACGTTCACGTCGAAGGTCTTGGCGAACCGGACGTGGTCCTGGTCGATGACGGGTCCGAAGGCCGGGTTGGTCCCCGCGTTGTTGACGAGGATGTCGAGGCTTCCGAAGCGCTCGAGCGTCAGATCGACACAGTGCCGGGCCGCTACTTCGTCGACCGCGTGCACACCGACGCCGATCGCCGTGCCCCCGACCTGGGCCGCGGCGGCGTCCGCCGCCTCCTGGGACCGGGAGGTGAGGACGACGTTTCCGCCGGCGGCGGCGATGGCCTGGGCGATCGCCAACCCGATACCGCGGGAGGCGCCTGTGACGACGGCGGTGCGACCGCTGAGGTCCAGCCCAGCCATTTCAGATCACCCCTGCCTTGTGGCCGCCGGGGATGTCCGTGCCGCTCGCCGCCGTGGTGGCCCCGTCGCGGTACCGCCGCAGTTCCTGCCTGGCGATGGCCCGCTTGTGGACCTCGTCGGGACCGTCCGCCAGCCGCAGTGTCCGCAGCTGCGCGTACATCATCGCCAACGGGAAGTCCTCGGTCACTCCGGCTGCTCCATGCACCTGGATCGCGCGGTCGATGATCTTCAAAGCGATGTTCGGGGCGGCCACCTTGATGGCCGCGATCTCGGTGCGCGCTTCCTTGTTCCCGACCGTGTCCATCAGATACGCGGCCTTGAGCGTGAGCAGCCGGATCATCTCGATGTCGATGCGCGCTTCCGCGATCCAGTCCTGGATGTTGGACCGTTCGGCGACCGGACTACCGAATGTCACCCGTGACTGCGCGCGCCGGCACATCAGCTCCAGCGCCCGCTCGGCCGCGCCGATGGCCCGCATGCAGTGGTGGATACGACCGGGCCCGAGCCGGGCCTGGCTGATCGCGAAACCCTCGCCCTCGCCCTTGAGGAGGTCCTGGGCCGGCACCCGTACGTCGGCGAAGTCGATTTCGGCGTGCCCCTCACGGTCCTGGTAGCCGAACACCGGCAGGCCGCGCATCACCGTGATCCCGGGGGCGTCGATGGGGACGACCATCATCGACTGCTGCCTGTGCGGAGCAGCGCCGGGGTCCGTCTTCCCCATGACGATGAGCACCTTGCAGTTGCGGTGCAGGGCATTGGAGGCGAACCACTTACGGCCGTTGAGCACGTACTCGTCGCCGTCGCGCTCCATCCGCAACTCGATGTTGGTGGCGTCGGAGCTGGCGACACGCGGCTCGGTCATCGCGAAGGCCGAGGCCATAGTGCCGTCGAGCAGGGGCTTGAGATACTTCTCCTTGTGCTCGTCGCTGCCGAACAGCGTGAGCACCTCCATGTTCCCGGTGTCGGGAGCGTTGCAGTTGCACGCTTCGGGGGCGATGTGACTGCGCCCCATGATCTCCGCCAGCGGCGCGTACTCGAGGTTCGTCAGCCCGGGGCCCCACTCCGGGTGCGGGTGAAACAGGTTCCAGAGTCCGCGCCTTCGCGCCTCCGCCTTGAGTTCCTCGATGATCGGCGGCTGGAAGTGCGGGTCACCCGACGCGCGCATCTGCACGTGGTACACCGCTTCAGCGGGGTAGACGTGTGCATCCATGAACTCGAGCAGATCCGCCTGGTATTTCTTGGCGCGATCCCGTATCTCGAACAGGGACATCTGAGCTCCTGACGGGTTGGCGTGCGAAGCCGGGGCACGGCCGAGAGCCGGCGTGACCATGCTCTTGTCGAACTTTATAATTGAATCTGGCGTCAAGTTCAACAGCGTGGCTCACGGCGACGCGCGAAGAAGACCGCCCTCCTCCCGCGGAGGGGACGACAAAGGGAGCCGAGAAATGAGAAGCACCCGGCAGTACCGGGTGCTGTGGGCCAGGCCGTCCAGGCTGCCGGGGTCAGCGGTGGCCGGGGAACCGCAGGGCGTTCGCCCAGAGACGGGTGACTGTGGACACGAGCTCCTCGAAGTCCACCGGTGCACCCCCTTCTTGCCGTTCGCCGACCACGAAGGCGTTGTAGGCCAAGACGCTGACCATGCCCGACAGGGCACGGGAGGCCATCATCGGATCGACCCCACGGTCCGCGACATCCCGCGCCTGCAGGTCGGCGATGCCGCGGGCGTTGCGGCGGATGAACGCGTCAGCGCGCCGGCTCCGGAACTCGCGGAACTCCGGCTCCACTTGTGCGACCTGCTCAAGAAGGGCCATCAGCTTCGCATTCCGCTTGTATGCCTCGAGATACGCGCGGTTGCTCGCCTCGAGTACCGCATAGGGATCGTCGGTACCCTGCACCCGGCCCATGCCGGGGTGCATCATGTCCTCCTGCGCCTCCAGGAGGACGGCGGCGAGCACCTCCTCCTTGTTGGCGAAGTAGGTGTAAAAGGATCCCGCCGCACATTGAGCTTCTTTGGTGATGTCGGTCAGGCGAGTGTCGAGGTAGCCGTCCCGTTCGAACACCTTACGCGCGGCCTTCACCAATGCGGCCCGTGTCCGCGCTCCGCGCTTCGTCGTAGGCGGCTCGCGAAGGTTCGAGAGGGGTGCCACGGGAGGTGCGTACTCGCCGTCGATCTCCTCGGGCGCAGTGGTGTCCATTCCGGAAACGGTACTTGAATCCGACGCCATAGTCACAAACGTGGGACTGATCCCTGGCGCCGCGCAGCGCAATGGTGTCGACAGTGACGGCCCATGGCGGCGCACAGGATCGAAATCGCTGATCATGGGCGGCGCCCTGCCGAGGACGCGAGCAGGTGGCCGTGCGGGTCTCACCCTCGCCGAATCAGCGATCAGGCGGTGATCCCGAAGCGTTCGGCGAGTTGGCGGCGAGTGTCGGCGGCACTGGTGTGCAGTACACCCCCGATTCCGATCCGTGCCGCTCCGTCGAGGTTCTGCTGCAGATCGTCGACCATGACTGCCTCTTCGGGGTCGATGCCCAGGCGTTCACATGCGATCGCGTAGATCCGCCGGGAGGGCTTGCGGATCCCGACCTCCGCGGAGATCACGACCGCATCGGCAACGGCGGAGAGGTCGACACCGTCGTAGGTTCCGGTACCGAACGAATTGGACACGAGCGCAACGGGACAGCCGACGGCTCGAAGATCACCGAGCAGCGCGAGCATGTCCTGGTCGATCGACATGCCCGCCTGCATCCGGGCCGTGAGTCCCTCGGCCGGTACGTCTGCGCCGTGGACGCGGAGGCGTTCGGCGAATCCCCGCTCGAAGCCCCCTGCGTCGATACGGCCGCACTCGTGATCGGCCAGGAGGGTGCGTGATCGCTGGTCCCGGCCGAGGAGGTCGAGCGGCAGGCGCGGGTCGCCGCCCAGCGAGGCGCCGAAGTCGGTGAAAGCCTGCAGCACACTGGAGGTGATGACCCCTCCGAAGTCCACCAGGACCGCGGTTCGGGGTCTTGCCGCCGACTTCGACACGGTAACCACGTCTCTCTCACGGTCGGCCTGCTGCCGCGCATTGCGGCGGCGGCCACGTTCTCCAGCAGGGATGGGCACCTCAGACGACCTCGAACAGTCCGGCTGCACCCATTCCGCCGCCGACACACATCGAGATGACCACATACCGAACACCCCGGCGCTTCCCCTCCACGAGGGCATGCCCCACCAGCCGGGCACCGGTCATTCCGTACGGATGACCGATCGAGATGGCGCCGCCATCGACGTTGAACCGCTCCGGATCGATGTGCAGTTCGTCCCGGCAGTACAACGCCTGGGAGGCGAACGCCTCGTTGAGTTCCCACAGACCGATGTCGTCGATGGTGAGGTTGTGCTGCTTCAGCAGTTTCGGAATGGCGAACACCGGGCCGATGCCCATCTCGTCCGGCCCGCATCCGGCAACGGTCATACCCCGGTAGACACCGAGCGGTTCCAGTCCGCGGCGTTCGGCCTCCCTCGACTCCATCAGCACCGACGCCGAAGCCCCGTCCGACAACTGCGAGGAGTTGCCCGCCGTCACGCTGGAACGCGCGCTCACCCGACCGTCGGGCAGCACCGGGGCCAACCCGGCCAGGCCTTCGAGTGTCGTCGACGCGCGGTTGCCCTCGTCCCGGGCCAGGGTGAACTCCTCGTCCCGCACCTCCCCGGACTGCTTGTCGAGAACCTTCTTGGTGCTGGTGAGCGCGACGATCTCCCGGTCGAACCGGCCGGCCTCCTGCGCCGCCGCGGTGCGCTGCTGTGACACCAGCGCGAACTCGTCCTGACGTTCCCGGCTCACGCCGTAGCGTTCGGCGACGATCTCCGCCGTCTGCAACATCGGCATGTAGATGCTCGGCTTGTGCTCGACCAGCCAGGGATCCGTCATGCGGTGGGTGTTCATGTGGTCGTTCTGCACCAGGGAGATCGACTCGACACCGCCGCCGACAGCGACCTGCATGCCGTCCGTGACAATCTGCTTGGCGGCCGTCGCCACGGCCATCAGCCCCGACGAACACTGCCGGTCGATCGTCATCCCCGACACGACGTCCGGAAGTCCGGCACGGAGAGCAGCCTGACGGGCGACATTGAAACCAGAGGCCCCCTGCTGCACGGCGCAGCCGAAGATCACATCCTCGACCTCACCTCCCTCGAGCCCGGCCCGTTGCACCGCGTGCGAAAGGGCATGAGCGGCAAGCTCCTGCGCCTGGGTGTCGTTGAACGCGCCGCGGTAAGCCTTTCCGATCGGCGTCCGTGCCGTCGAAACGATGACTGCTTCCCTCATGTCGCCTCACTGCTTCCTGTTGGTCCGGTTCGTCCGGGAGCTTCGGGGCCGGGATTTCGAGCGCCGCCAGCGGGGCTCGATTGCCGGCGGGGGGCGCCGAACGCCAACTGTCGTGCGGAGATGGCTCATTGACCGTCTCCTCGAGCGGCCTTTGACGTGAGTCATGGCCGCAGCAGCGACAGGGAGTCGGCCTTCCGATTGTTATAGTTGAATTCGGCGTCATGTTCAACAGCAGGCAGGTCTTGACAGTCACCCCACCCACCTGAAGGTTACCGACCAGTCGGTATGAAGAGGTGGCACCCGAGCAGCATGGGTACTCCCCCCGGCGCCCGACCCCAGCGACCCGAGGACTATCGCATCGGCCTTCTCGTCGACGATGTGGTCGCGATCACCGAGGAACTGGGCTGGGCGGCGTTCGACCTGGTCGGCCATGACTGGGGAGGCGCGGTGGATCGGTGGACCGCCCGGTACGACCCGACCTGCACCTGGCCCTCGCCTCGCCGCGACGCACGGTCCGGGGAATCCTGCGCATCGCGGAGGCCGAGCGCGGCGTCGGGCCGGGCCGGCTCGAAGGCCGGCTGCCCGTCACCTTCCCGCGCTCACGGTCTCGGTCGCCGAGATGCTCGCTACCCTGCAGCAGGTGGCCGACGAGGCCGTCGCTCGCCTGGTGACCGTTGCGCCCGATCCTGCCATCGAGGCCATCGTGGCCTCGTGACCCGCGGTCTTCAACAACGCACGCGCCGCCGCCCTCGGTCTGGAGCCCGCCCCGAGCTTCCTCTCGATCGTGCAGGACTACCTCGCCGATCACCCCGACGCAGTCCCGAGGTGGACGGATTCGAGCTGAGCGGTCGACCAGTTATTGGGCCCCGGTCGGCTCCCAACCGCACGCCGCGTCGGAAGAGGGCGTCACGGTCCGCATGATCGCCGAAACCGTCGGCCGCCACCTGAACGCCCCGGCCGTGAGCATCCCGACCGAGCGGGCAGTGGGTCGGGGGTGCATACCGGTACCACTGTGCAAGCGGTCCGGAGCGGTCACCACCGGCGGCGGGTGGCCGACGCGGGCCACGGACCGGCGCCGGGAGACCGGGTCGTACACGGCGTACAGGCAGGTGGCGCCGACGAGCTGCTCGCCCACAGACCGTCGGTCGGCCCGAGCATCCACGGGGTTGAGACGGCAGCGCCCTCCAGCGCGGTCAGAATCCGCGCCTCGCGGGCCACGTCGTGCGCCGACCCCAGCAGGCGACCCAGCGGTGGGCACCGCAGCACCCGCCTGCGCCCCCCGGTCCCGTACCAGTTAGGTCAGACTCGACTGGCCGGGCCCGATCCGGTCAAAGACAGGCGGCCTTGCGAAGTCGACGCCCAGGGTCTTGAAGTCGCAGGTGCTTGCAGATGACGTGCATGGTTATGGATGAGGACCTTGCTGACGTCAGGTTGTGGGCGAGTGAACTGGATGCTGGGCACGAGCGGTTCGTGCACGGGTTCAACCGGTCCGAGCCACGGGAGTCGCCGCCGGCCTCCGGGGCACCACACACCTGTTGGCCATCCAATCCGCCAGCCACCACCTGGCTGCCGCGCCCCTGGGTGTCCAGCGGGCGGTGGACGGCGGTGCCGTGCCCACTTGACCTGCGCGACGGCGGGCGCGACCGAGGCAGCTCAGCCCAGCAGCTCAGCGCTGCCGGCCGGTTCGCGCCGTTCTTGCCCGTTGATGCGGTGCCGTTCGATGGACGAGCGCCGGTACACCTCCTGCCGCACCCGCTGAATCTCGCCGATGGGCCGGTGCTCCTCGCGTGAACGCCACGGCGTGATCGACGTGGCGTCGGCGGCCGCCAGGTTGTCGTCCCCGCCGATAGCCTGGCGCGGGAGATCCACCCGGGCGACCGTCACCCAGGGGGACAGGTCCTCGGGCCACTTGACGGACGTGTTGTCCACCTGCATACGGGCCAGATCGGTGTTGAGCTGGACCTGGAGCTCGAAGGAGTGGTCTCGCTCCGCGGCCTCGGCCACCAGGGTGCGGCGGAATGCCTCATTGTCCGCGCGCACGTCCACGATCTGCTGCGTGATGGAGGCCAGGGACGCGGCGGTCGGCACGGTACGGATCTTGGCGATGTGTTCGCCGTACCGGAAGGCGCCCATGCTGTTGTAGCTGTACGACAGCAGGTTCCTGCGCGGGACACCGGTGAACGACAGCATGGCGAGCAGTTCGTCCCACAGCCAGCTGTCGGGATCGGTGAGCGTCAGCCTACGGGTCAGGAACTCCGCCATCCAGGTCTTGCGGCGGGCTGGGTCCACGAGGGCCTCGGGCAATTCGGCGAACAAATCCTCGATCACCATGTAGTCGTAGGCCGTGTTCGCGAAGAAGACATCGTTGTTGATCAGGTTGAGGTCGAAGGTGCCGCTGTCTCGTTCGTCGTCCAGCAGCGAGGGGCCGGCAACTCCGAACAGCTTGATGCCCATTCCGCAAGCCGCGCCCAGCTGGTGGTCGGGGCGGTCGTGGCCCAAACCGTTCGAGTAGCGGACGACGGCGTCGTACGCGGTCGGCCGTGCGAAGATTCCCTGCCGGTAGCAGCCAGGATTGTCACCAACCGTGACCGTGGCCTTGAGGAGGCCGTAGGTCTTGCCGTGGGCCGTGCGGACAGCACGGCCGACGCTCTCGCGCTCGACCGAGGCGCGAGTACGACGCGCCACCTGGGCGATGACTGCTTCCATCTCCTCCTGGTAGGAAGGGCGTTCGATGGGCCGGTAGTCCTCGTAGCGAACAGGATTCATTGTGCCGCTCCCCTCTCGTGTGTGTACTGCGCACAGACGCTAGTACGCAATTTAATTGCGCACAACATAACTGTGGGCGATCGCACGTTCCCAGCACCGAATCATCGGTGCCGGCTACTCGTCGGTGCCCAGTGCGTGGGATGCGGCTCAGAGGGACGACGGACAGAAATGAACGGCTCCCCCAAGCAGTCCAGTCACTACCTGGTCTGTCCAGCCAAGGTCCGCCGGCGCATCGAGCACGACTACCGCGAACTCAACACGGCCTGGGCCCGGACCACTTCGAGCCGATCCTGGCCGGCCGGCACCACCACGTCACCCTCGTGACCGCCGCCCACGTCTTCCTCACCGAACAGCGCCTCGCCCCAAAAGCACCCGGACCGGTCTCACCCTCTACCAAGTCCTCGACACCCTCCGGGACGTTCCGAGGTGCTGGACCGGTGTCTGCACCACCTGCCACCAAGCCCTGCCACCAAGCCCTGCCACCAAGCCGCCCTGCCAACCTGGTGCCGCGCGCTGGGCGGCCGCCGCAACCCCGTGACCACTGGAAGCGCGAGACCCACCTCTTCACGGCGCACTGGGGCAACCGATCACCGTTCAGAATTGCCGATGTTCGCGTCCTCGTCGCCGACGCCCGGGCCGGTAAGGGTGACGCCATCGCCACCGTTGAACTCCTGGCCACGGTCCACGTGGCGCACGTCGTTGACGGCAGACGGGTGCGTGGTTGTGGCCTCTGTTGGCGCTGGCGAGCCCGCTGCGATCAGGCGGATGCCGTGCGCGGACCAGGTGGAGGTTTCTGTGCTGGGGAGCCCTGCCAGTGTTTCAGCCACCGGCTTCCCCTTTGCTGCTCGGTGAGCCACTAACTGGCAGAAGAGGCGCTGATGCTGCCGGAAGGACTGACGGAAGGACTGGCGGAGGAACTGGCGGAGGGCCTCGCGGAAGGGGTTGCCGTCTGCGAGGGCGAGCTGGGGCGACGGCCGCTGGAGGCTCGAGGGGTCGGCTTCGCCTTCACTGGTGGCGGCGCACTGGTGGTGGCGGGAGGCCGAGAGACCGGTGACGTGCTGCGAGTCGCCGTTGGCAGAGGACGCCGGATCCCGTCACCGTTTCGGTCCCGGACGCCCTTTCGGGCCGGGTGCGTGGTCACACGCTCCGGTGAAGCCTGTGAATCGGGAACGCGGACCCCGGGCTCTTCGGGGGACGGCTGTTCCGGGATCGAGGCTGCTCGTGGGGCCGACGGCTGGGGAAGCACCGATGCGGTGGCCAGGCCTCCGAGGAGGGTGAAGGCGGCTGCGGCAAGAGACCGGACGGCATACTTCTTCAGCCGCGCCGGACGGTCGTACCGGTCAGCCGACAGGTCTTGCGAGGCAGTCGGTGACCCGGGAAGGGGCGACCCGGAGTAGCTCGGTCCCCGACTCGAGCGGACCTCCGGCATCGCGGCCTCGACGGCCGGAGCACCGCCTCTCCGATCGCTCGGCTGTGCCATGCCGGGGTCGTATGCCCCACACTCCGGGCAGGTAACGGCGCCGTTGAGCGTGCGGCTGCACGGGATGCAGTAGTCCATGAAGCGACCGTCCTCAATCCTTGAGTTGACGGGAGCAAAGGTGCACCCAACCCGGGCAGCAGTCAGCGGCGGGGAGACGCCACTTGGTTTGTTTCGGACCGATCTTTGACATGTACGAACCTCACTTACCGGTCTATAGGTGGGTCACCGGTTACTGGGTTCAACGGGGCGCATCGAATGAGTGCTCACCCGCAGGCTGAAAAGTGGGGTATGTAACTCTGCTGGAAGGGACGTTGATGACCGGGACGGCGCGGCAGCCTCGGCCTACGAGCCGAACGGTTGCGGCTCGATCCGGGCCGAGTGCTGCTCACTTCCCACGGCTCGAAGTCCCTGGGCGCAATTTCTTCGCTTCTGCGATGTCCTGGGGCAAGGTGGTCAGGCTGAGGAGAGTCCCACGGGCAGCAGCAACCGCACTGCGACCACAGCCGGTCGTCTCGGCGGCCGCCGAGTCTGCTCCCACCGTCGAGACCTGCCAGACCGCGGGAGGGCAACCAGAATTTACGAGCACGGCTTCCGGGTGATCACTCTGACCGACTGCGTCGCCGCCACCTCGTAGGAGGAGCAGGACAACGCCATCGCCTACAACTTCTCGATGTTCTCGCTGCCGATGGCCTCTGCCGACGTCATCGCCGCCCTGTAGCCCCGCCGTCGCCCGCCCCAGCGGCTTGGCCGGCCAGAGGCGCTCCTTCGGCTTCGGTCGCCCCGCCGTCGGCCGCCCTGGTTGATTGCCCTGTGAGGTTGGGGACGCGGCTGGCCTGGCGGCCCAGGGCCTTGTGGCCGCCGCCGTCGGGGATGTTGCCGAGCTTCTCGATGTCCACGTGCACCAACTCGCCCGGCGCGGACCGTTCGTAGCGTCGGATCACCCGTCCGGTGGCGCGGTCGACATGAGTGAGACGGGCCAGCTTGTAGCGGGCCAGGACCCGGTGCACGGTGGACGGGCTCAATCGCAGCAGGTAGGCGATGCGGGCCGTCCCCAGCGGCGCAGGACACGGACCTTGATGATCCGCCGCTCGGTGCGGGTCGGGGTCCGGCTCGGGCTGCGATGCGGTCTGGACGAGCGGTCGCTCATGCCCGCCGCGCCGAGCTTGCGGTAGCGGTCCGCCCATCGCTGGGCCCTGGTCGGCGAGACCTGGAAGCGTTCGGCGGCCCTGCACAGGGTCCGGCCGTCCTCGACCACGCAGCGGGCCAGACGCAGACGGCCGGTCTCGGTCAGAGGTGCATTGCGGTGGGGCACGCGGGCCTTTCTGTTGGTGTAGACGTCGCAATCCACACCGAGTCGGGAGGCCCTCACCTGTTCAAGATCCCTCAGCCGAGACCTGGCTCACCCGTCCACAACCTCCCGAGACAGAACACCTGGCACGCAACGACTCTGAGCCGAGCAACCCCAGATGCCCGAGTTCAACGGAGCGTAGTCATCACCAAGTCAGCACGGGACAGGTGAAGACGGGTGATGACATGGGCTTTTGGTCAGCACCAAACCAGTACGGGAGTCAGTACCGCACCGTCAAATCACCCCGAGCTACGCGTCTCGGACAGCACTTGCTTCGACCACCTTCGAGCCCCTGAACCGCCCGTCCGCGAACCGGCATGGTGGCCGCACGCATAAGCAAGCCTCGAACTATGTTGCCCCGCCACATGTGCTCCTGACCTGCATGTTTCTACGGTGTGCCGACACGTACCCGTCCCCACCGCACACGAGGAAGTGGCGCACATGGCCTCCGGAACCACCGCTCCCCCACCCCCCACCAACCTCAAGCGCATCGTCGCCGCCAGTCTCATCGGCACCACCATCGAGTGGTACGACTTCTTCCTCTACGGCTCGGCCGCCGCCCTGGTCTTCAACAAGCTGTTCTTTCCCGACTCCGACCCGCTCGTCGGCACGCTGCTGTCCTTCCTGACGTACGCCGTCGGGTTCGCGGCCCGGCCGTTGGGCGCGCTCGTCTTCGGGCACTACGGAGACCGGCTCGGCCGCAAGAAGCTGCTGGTGCTGAGCCTGCTGCTGATGGGCGGGGCGACGTTCGCGATCGGTCTGCTGCCCACGCACGCGACCGTCGGCGCGGCGGCCCCCGTCCTGCTGACCACGCTGCGCCTGGTGCAGGGCTTCGCGCTGGGCGGCGAATGGGGCGGCGCCGTCCTGCTCGTGTCCGAGCACGGCGATGCGAAGCGGCGTGGGTTCTGGGCCTCTTGGCCGCAGACCGGAGCACCCGCGGGCCAACTCCTGGCGACCGGAGTCCTGTCGCTGCTCACCGCCACTCAGTCGGACGACGCGTTCCTCTCCTGGGGCTGGCGCATCCCGTTCCTGCTCTCCGGGGTGCTGGTCGTCATCGGTTTGTGGATACGTCTGTCTGTCGATGAATCGCCCGTGTTCAAGCAGGCGTTGGCGCAGGCGGAGGCCCGCAGGACGACCGGGACCGACGCGCCGGAGAAGCTTCCGCTGGTCTCCGTGCTGCGCCACCACTGGCGTGACGTGCTCGTCGCGATGGGCGCCCGTATGGCCGAGAACATCAGCTACTACGTGATCACCGCCTTCATCCTCGTGTACGCCACCACCTCCGCCGGCGTCTCCAAGCAGACCGCGCTCAACGCCGTCCTCATCGCCTCAGCCGTGCACTTCGCCGTCATCCCGGCCTGGGGCGCGCTCTCCGACCGCATCGGCCGCCGCCCCGTCTATCTGTTCGGTGCCGCGGGCATCGGCCTCTGGATGTTCCCGTTCTTCTCCCTGATCGACACCGGCGGCTTCGGGAACCTGGTCGTCGCCGTCACCGTCGGCCTGATCCTGCACGGCGCCATGTACGCACCCCAAGCCGCCTTCTTCTCCGAGATGTTCGCGACCCGGATGCGCTACTCGGGTGCCTCCATCGGCGCCCAGTTCGCCTCCGTCGCGGCGGGCGCGCCCGCACCGCTCATCGCGACGGCACTGCTCTCCTCCTACAACAGCTCAACTCCCATTTCCCTCTATGTGATCGGGGCGGTCGTCCTCACCCTGATCGCCGTGGGCTTCGCGAAGGAGACCCGCGACCGCGACCTGACCGACGTCGAGGCCACGGCCGACGAGCGGCCCGTTCCCGCCGCGCCGGCGGACGCACGTACCGTCTGACCACGGCTCCGCGCTCCCCGATCCCCGTCCGTGGTGATGCCGCGTGCGGGGATCAGGTCGGCCCGTCCGACGACAACCGGTGCAGTCTCAGGGCGAGTTGGATCTCCAGGGTGCGCGTCGGGCTCTGCCAGTCGTCCCCGAGCAGGCGGCCCACCCGCTCCAACCGCTGCGCCACGGTGTTCACATGCACATGCAGGGCGTCCTTCGTGCGCGCCGGGCTCATACCGCTCGCGAAGTACGCGTCGAGGGTGCGCAGCAGGTCGGTGCCGCGCCGTTCGTCATAGGCGACGACTCCGCCGATCGTGCGTCCGACGAACCCGGCGATGTCCCGGTCCCCGGCGAGCAGCAGTCCCAGGAACCCGAAGTCCTCCGCTGCCGCTCCGTCGCCGGCCCGGCCGAGCAGGCGCAGCGCTTCCAGGCAGCGCTGCCCCTCGGTGTATGCCGAGGCCACCGCTTCGGGGTGCGCCGCCAGCCGGTCGACCGATGCGGAGGCGCCGACCGTGACCGCCTCGTGAACGGCGGTGCCGAGTTCCTTGGCCGTACGGCGGGCCAGCGCCGTCGCTGTGTCGCCGGGCCCGAGCGGGAGCAGCAGGACGGTGCCGCCGTCGCGGGCGGCCGCCAGTCCATGGCGGGTGGTGGCGAGATGCGACGCCGCCGACCACAGCCGTCTGCGGGCGCCTGCCTCCTGGTCGGCGTTGGCGGCGGTGACGTCGAGTCGGGCCGCCAGCACCACATGCGGGCCGTCGAGATCGGCGTGCAGTCGCGCGGCCCGCTCCCTCAGCAGCCTCGGATCACGGTCCCGCGCGTCCAGCAGGTCGTCCAACAGCTCGCCGCGGACCCGCTGTTCGGCCTCGGAGGCCGAGCGTCTGGCGAGCAGGAGCAACGACGTGACCATCGCGGCGCGCTCCAGTGTGCGCTGGTCGACGGGGTCGAGGCCCGGATGCCCCCGCAGCACCAGCGCGCCGAGCAGCTCGCCTCCCGCCGCCACCGCGGCGATCCAGTCGTCCCCGTGCCGCACGGCGTGGCCGTCGGCGCGGGCCGCCTTTACGGCCGTGGCCGGTGTGCCGCCGGGCTCCGCGAACTCGACCGTGCCGTCCAGGACTTCGGACACCGCGGCGGCCACGTCGTGGACTCCCCCGCCCCGCAGCACGAGTTCGGCCAGCCGGTCGTGCACGTCCGAGGCGCGCTCGATCACTCCGCTTCGGTCCCGGATGATCTCGTTGGCCCGGCCCAGGCGGTCCAGGGCGGAGCGGGTCTCCGCCAGCGAGTTCGCCGTGTCGATGGCGGCCGCGGCCAGGGCCGCGAAGGAGCCGAGCAGCGCGATCTGTTCCCGCTCGAAGACCCTCGCCCTGCGGTCCGCCGCGAACAGCACGCCGATGACCTGGGGCCCGATCATCAACGGCACGCCGAGAATCGCGACGAGCCCCTCGTCCTCCACGCCCGCGTCGATGGTCCGGGTGTGCTGGAAACGTGCGTCCTTGAAGTAGTCGTCGGTGACGTACGGGCGGGCGGTCTGTGCGACGAGTCCGCCCAGGCCCTCCCCCATGCCGAGCCGCAGCTGCTGGAAGCGCGCGGCGACCGAGCCCTCGGTGACACGCATATAGGTGTCGCCCTTGGACGCGTCGTTCAGGCTGAGATACGCGATGTCGGTGCCCAGCAGCGACCGGGCCCGCTGCACGATCGCCTGGAGCACGGCGTCGAGGTCGCGCAGGCCCGCGAGGTCGTGCGCGGTCTCGAAGAGCGCGGAGAGTTCGGCCTCGCGGCGGCGCCGTCCTTCTATCTCCGCGCGCACGCGCAGGGCGAGCAGCTTGGCCTGTTCGAGCGCGGCGACGCGCTCGGCGGGCAGGCCCTCGGCGCGGGCGAGCAGCACCGGCTGCTCGTAGGCGTCGGCGGTCGCTCCTCTGGCCAGAAGTTCCAGGAACGGCGCCTCCGCGCTGTCGGCGGAGCGCTCGGCTGATGGCAGGTGATCGCGGGACATGGCAACAGGATCGCGCATCCGCTGGGCGGCGCCCCGGCCCTGTGGATAACTCACGACCGACTCCGGTACGACTTGGGGTGGGGCCGGGTCCGGTACCGCTCAGGGTCGGGTCCGGTACGGCTCGGGCTCGGGTCCAGTACGGCTCGAGGCCTGGTCCACTACGGCTCGTGGTCGGTCCGGTACGGCTCGGGCAGGTGCTGGCGCCGAGCCGGCTCATGACGGGGCCGGCTCGGCGCGACGGGGATCGGGGCAAGGACCAGTTCCGTTGTGGCTCGTGATGGGGGCCGGCTCCGACAAGGCTGGAGGCGAGGACCGGCTCCGAGGGCCCGGGGCGAGGCGGGTGGGCCTGGGCCCAGGCTCCGGCCCTGGCCCAAGGTCCAGGTCCAGCTCCAGCTCCGCTCAGTGCGCGGTCCAACCCCCGTCCAGCGCCAGCGACGTTCCCGTCATGAAGGCCGCCTGCGGACCGCAGAGATAGGCCACCGCCTCGGCGACCTCCTCCGGCTCGATGAGCCGCTTGACCGCGCTGTCCCGCAGCAGGATCTCCGTCAGAACGCGCTCTCGCGGAATCCCGTGTGTCCGCGCCTGATCGGCCAGTTGTTTCTCGACCAGTGCGGTACGCACATAGGCGGGGTTCACACAGTTCGAGGTGACGCCGTGGGGCGCGCCTTCGAGGGCCGCGGTCTTCGAGAGGCCCTCGAGTCCGTGCTTCGCGGCGACGTACGCCGACTTGAACGCCGAGGCTCTCAGCCCGTGCACCGAGGAGATGTTCACGATGCGGCCCCAACCCTGTCCGTACATATGAGGCAAAGCGCCGCGAATGAGCCGGAACGGTGCCTCCAGCATCACGGTCAGCACCGTGTGGAAGACGTCGGGCGGGAATTCCTCGATGGGGCGGACCATTTGCAGCCCCGCGTTGTTCACGAGGACATCGGTGCCGGCCGCGGCCTGCTCCGCCGCGTCGAGGTCGGTGAGGTCGAGGACGTGCGGCTCGATGGTCCCGGCCAGGCCGTGTCTCTGCTCGGCCAGTGTTTCCAGGCCTTCGGCATCCCGGTCGACCGCTCTCACCTTGGCTCCGGCGGCGGCGAGCCGCAGCGCGCAGGAGCGGCCGATGCCGCTCGCGGCGCCGGTGACGAGGGCGGTGCGGCCGCCGAGGTCGAGTGCGGAAGCGTGGGAGCCCGGGAGGGCGCTGGGCGCGGTCATGCCTCGACCTTAGGCAGCACTCACGCCCCAACCGATGTGGTCAGCACACACACTTCGCACTCAGGTCATAGGCTCGAACCATGTCGGTGCGTCAACCAGCGCCTGCTTGATCCGGACGAGGGCGTACTCGTTCAGCTTCGGCAGGGCGTCCACCTCGAACCAGCCGACCTGGAGCGACTCGTCGTCATTGACACGGGCCTCGCCACCGACGGCACGGCATCGCAGCGTGGTGTCCATGAACTGGCAGATGTCGCCGTTGGCGAAGGTCACCTGTTCCCCGGCCCGGACCATGACGACGCGCTCGACCTCGACGTGCACGGCCGTCTCCTCGTACACCTCGCGCACCGCGCAGGCCGCGGGCTGCTCCCCCGGCTCCGGGATGCCGGAGATGAGCGCCCACTTGTGGTTGTCCGAACGCTGCCCGAGCAGAATCCTGCCCTCGTCGTCGAAGACCACGGCACTCACCCCGGGAAGCCAGAGGAGTTGGTGGCCCGCGGAGGCCCGGATCGCGCGGATGAAGTCGGGGGTAGCCATGCCCCCGACCCTATCGGCGCGACTCCGCCACCCCGCGCGGGCCAACCCTGTCCTAGGCGGCGGTGTTCCGTCGCGAGCGGACCGCCGTCGCCGCCGCCCAGCCGAGGCCACCCGCCGCGACCAGCACCAGGATCAACTCCGGGATGACGCCGAGCTTCGTGGCCGGGGTCTCGGAGGAGCGCAGCGGCACCTTCTGGACCAGCGAGTCGGCGACGAACATCCCGGTCTTCTGGGTGATCCTCCCGTCCGGCATGATCACGGCGCTGACACCGCTCGTCACGGGCACCGTGACGGTGCGGCTGTGCTCGACAGCGCGGATGCGGGACATGGCGAGCTGCTGGTAGGTCATCTCGCTGCGGTCGAAGGTCGCGTTGTTGCTGGGCACCGAGATGATCTGGGCGCCATCGGTGACGGTGCTGCGCACTGCCCAGTCGAACGCCGCCTCGTAGCAGGTGACGAGGCCGACCCCGGTGCCGTTCATGGTGAACACGCCCGGCTCGGTGCCGCGGCTGAAGTCCTGGCGCACCATGCTCGTCCAGTTCTTGTTGATGGCCCCGAGCAACGGGCGCAGCGGAAGGTACTCGCCGAACGGCTGGACCTGGCGCTTGTCGTACGTGTCCACCGGGCCCTTTTCCGGGTCCCACAGGATCTGCTCGTTGTAGAGCTTGCCGTGCCGCTTGACGACCGCGCCGACCGAGACGGGGGCACCGATCGCCTTGGCCGCCTCGTCGATCACGAAGCGCGCGTCGGCGTTGGCGAACGGGTCGATGTCGGAAGAGTTCTCCGGCCACAGCACCAGGTCGGGCTTTGCGGCCTTGCCCGCCTTGACCTCGGCGGCCAGTCGCTCGGTCTCCAGCACATGGTGGTCGAGGACGGCGCGCCGCTGGGAGTTGAAGTCGAGTCCCGCGCGCGGGACGTTGCCCTGGATGAGCGCGACGGTCGCCGTGCCCTTCTCGGCCTTGTCGCTGACGAGCATCCGCGCGGCGAGCGCTCCGACGACCGGGACGACGACACTGAGCAGCGCCACCACGGCCGCGCCGCGGCGCAGGACGCCGGTACCGCGCCGCTCGACGGCCAGGCGCTCGATCTCGTACAGCCCGAAGCCGGACAGCACGACCGCGAAGCCGAGCACCGGAGTACCGCCGACCGCGGCGAGCGGCAGGAAGACGCCGTCGGCCTGTCCGAACGCGATCTTCCCCCAGGGAAAGCCACCGAAGGGCGCACGCGCGCGTGCCGCCTCTCCGGCGATCCAGAGGGCCGCGGCCCAGAGCGGCCACCCGGGCAGCCGGGAGACGAACGTGATCCCCGCGCCGACGAGCGCGACGTAGATCGCCTCCACCGCGACGAGCGCGAGCCAGGGACCGGAGCCGACCTCGACACCGGTCCACACCAGCAGCGGCAGCAGGAACCCGAGGCCGAACAGATAACCGAGGCCGAGACCGGCCTTCCAGGAGCGACCGCGCAGGGTCCAGGCGAAGACCGCGAAGGCCGGCAGGGCGAGCCACCAGAGGGTCCGCGGCGGGAAACTGACGTACAGCAGCACTCCGGAGAGCGCCGCGGCGGCGGCCGGAACGAGGCGACGCACCAGGGCAGCCCCGCGCGGTGCGGGCACGGCCTGGGGTTCGAGCTGTTCCGGCTCGTCTACGGTGGTTGCGGTGGCGGTCACTTGGGGAGTGTACGGCGCTTGAGCTGGGCGCCGACAGCTCGGCCTCCTCGGTCCCGGGCGGAACACCTCTCGGCAGGCCCCTTCGCGCGGATCTGCCGCAACGTTCCTGCACAACGGGTCCCCAAACCGGCGCACCACCCGTTACGGTGTGCCCGAACCTCTGACGTGCGGCCTGATCCGGTGACGGCGCCCGGGGTCCGGCAGAGTCGGGGGGCGACGGGGGTGGGTTCCACGGGGATGGCGTCCACGGCTGACGCGGCGGCCACGGGCGAAAGACGCAGCGCCTCTGATGTCGCCGGCATGATCGTGCTCGCGGCCTGTGCCGCCTGGTCACTGATCACGGCGGCCGCGCACGACGGCCGGCCCGAGGGCATGCTGCTGGCGGTGCTCGCCGTGGCGGCGGGCTACGCCTCGGGGCGCATCCTCGGGGCACTCCTGCCGGTGGCCGCCCTCTGCGCCGGAGCGTTCGCCGGACTCGGTCTCGCGATCGCCACGCCCGGCCCGCAGATCAGCCTGCAGCTCGGCCACACCGGTGCCACGGCCGCCCTGCTGACCCTCTCCTGCGGCGCCGCGTGCTGCGCGGCCTGGGCCGCGCGCCCGCCCGCACTGCGGCTCGCGCTGCGGCTGCTGGCCGCCGGCACCGCGGTCACGGCGGCGCTCCTCGGGTCCACCACCGGATTCGTCACCTGCACCGGGGTTCTCCTGTGTTCGCTCGCCGCCGCCCGTGTGCGACGCCGGGGCCTCGGCCTGACGGGGCTCGCGGCCGCCGCGGCGCTGGTGACCGGGGCGACCTGGGCGATCGGCGAGGACGCGCTGCCGGGCGGACTGACCGAGTCCCTGGAGGGCCAGCTCACCGAGCACCGCATCCTGCTCTGGCACGACGCCCTGCGCATGGCCCGTGCGAATCCCGAGCTGGGGGCCGGACCCGGACGTTTCGGGGAGCTCAGTCCCACGGTCGCCCAGTCACTGCTGCCCGACGGCAAACCGCACTCCGCGCCGCTGCAGCAGGCCGCCGAACAGGGTCTGACCGGCGTGGCCCTGCTCGCGGCGGCGTTCTGCTGGATCCTGTACGCGCTGTTGCGGTCGCCGCGCACCACGCCGATCGCGCTGACGACGGGCGCGGCCCTGACGGCGGTGGCGGCCATCGCGTCGATCGGCAACGCGCTGAGCTTCATGACGGTGACCGCGGGTGCGGGACTGCTCGCCGGGCTCGCGACCGCACGACCACTGACCACGGGGGAACCGGACGACGCCTGGTCACCGGCCCGGCGTTCCGACGGTCACCTGAAGTCGTGAGGGTCACAGGTCACCTCAAGTCGTGAGCGACGCCCACGCCGGTCGTCAGTGCACCACGCCGGTCGTGTCCGGACGCAGACGGCCGCGGATGATCCGTACCGCCGCCTCGGCGTTGTCCACGGTGATCGTGAACGTGTGACCGTCGCCCAGGCGCAGTACCACACCCTCGCCCCGCCGGACGATGACGGCCGTTCCCTGCTCGGGCCGCCAGCGGTACCCCCAGCCGCCCCACTGGCGAGGGTTGACCAGGGGCGCGAAGTCGGCACCGACGACCGTCGAGAGAGGGATGCGGCGCCGCGGCAGCCCTATGTGGCCGCAGCGCACCTCCAGGCAGTCCTCGTCCACCCTCACGGCGACGTGCACGAACGCGAGCGTGCCGAAGAGGATGAGCAGGCCGGCCGCGATGCATCCGACGACGGACATGACCAGCGGCGCCGTACCCGACGTCCAGCCGGAACTGACGGCCAGCTGGATCCCGAGAGCCAGACAGGCCACGCCGCCTATGGCGGGCAGCCACTGAACACGGTTCCTCGCGCGTCCCGTCCAGACGTCCGGATGCGGGGAGGTTTCGCCGTGGGGGTGGTCCCTCATACCCATGAGACTACTCAGGTTCCGTTGCGCGGGCACCGGGTCGCGGAGCGTCACTCGGCCGGGTGGACGAGCGTCCCACCGAGGGCGTCCGGACGGTGACCGACCGTGCCTTAGGGGCGGCGGGTGTCCGCATAAGTTCACCACCGGCCGTCCCGGGCCGGACGTCTTCAGCGGCAGGCAGGGCGTGACGAGGGGGAGGGCTTCGTCGCTCAGCGTGCGGGGCTGACCGCCGAGAGAATGCGGCCTTCCTCATAGGTGAGCGCGGTCGCGGGCAGTACGCCCTCGCGCCCGCCCAGAAGCACCGTGACCGTCGAATCGGCGGGGGCCGCGGGGTCCGGGAGCTGACCGATCCGGCGCAGCGCCTGGGCGGCGACCGCCCCGGCGGAACCGTGCAGGACGAGCGGCGGACGGCCGGGGCGCTGCACGGCCGCGCGGATGCGCTCGGCGACCAACTCGTAATGGGTGCAGCCCAGGACGACGACCCTTGCATCCTCGGGGGTGCGCGCGGCGGCCGCGGCGATCGCGGCGTCGATGGCCGCCTGGTCCGCGTACTCCACGGCGTCCGCGAGTCCGGGACAGGCCACCTCGGTGACCTCCACTCCGCCGGCGAACTCCTCGATCAGCCCCCGCTGGTACGGGCTGCCGGTGGTGGCGGGCGTGGCCCAGATCGCCACGGGTCCGCCGCCCGCGGCGGCCGGCTTGATCGCCGGGACGGTGCCGATGACGGGCACCGCCGGCTCCAGGCGGGCACGCAGGGCGGGCAGGGCACGTACGGAGGCGGTGTTGCAGGCGACGATCAGGGCGTCGGGCCGGTGCAGTGCGGCGGCCTCGGCGACGGCGAGGGCACGCGCGGTGACGTCTTCCGGTGTGCGGGGTCCCCAGGGCATGCTGCCGGGGTCCGAGGAGAGGACGAGATCGGCGTCGGGCCGCAGTCGACGTACCGCGGCGGCAGCAGCGAGCAGTCCGATTCCGGAGTCCATGAGCGCGATCTTCACCCGGTCACCATAGACGATCCGTCTTTACGGGCGACCGCGGTGGGGCAGACTGCGGCAGGTGAGCACCCTGGTGTGGATCGCTGTCGGATCACTGGCCGCGTGGCTGTGGCTGCTGCTCGGCCAGGGCTTCTTCTGGCGTACGGACGTACGGTTGCCCGCCCGCCGCGAGCCGTCGGACTGGCCTTTCGTCTGCGTCGTGGTGCCTGCCCGGGACGAGGCCGCCGTCCTGCCCGAGAGCCTGCCTTCACTTCTCGCCCAGGACTATCCGGGGCGGGCCGAGATCTTCCTCGTCGACGACGGCAGTTCGGACGGTACGGGAGAGCTGGCGCGCGAGCTGGCGCGTCGGCACGGCGGGCTGCCCCTCACCGTCGGCTCACCGGGAGAACCGCCTGCGGGCTGGACGGGCAAGCTGTGGGCGGTACGGCACGGCATCGGCCTCGCCCGCGCGCGGGAGCCCGAATATCTGCTGCTGACCGACGCGGACATCGCACACGCGCCCGACAGTCTGCGCCTGTTGGTGGCGGCGGCGCGCACGGGTGGCTTCGACCTTGTCTCGCTGATGGCGCGGCTGCGGGTGGAGAGCCTGTGGGAGCGGCTCGTCGTGCCGGCGTTCGTCTACTTCTTCGCGCAGCTCTACCCCTTCCGCCGGATCGCCGTGAAGGGCTCACGGACGGCGGCCGCGGCGGGTGGATGCGTCCTGCTGCGCGCGGACACCGCCGAGCGTGCGCGGATCCCGGACGCGATCCGGCATGCCGTCATCGACGACGTGGCGCTCGCCCGTGCCGTCAAGCGGGGCGGTGGCCACATCTGGCTGGGCCTGGCCGAGCGGGTCGACAGCGTGCGTCCGTATCCGCGGCTGCGCGATCTCTGGCGCATGGTCTCGCGCAGCGCGTACGCCCAACTGCGGCACAGCCCGCTGCTGCTCGCCGGAACGGTCGCCGGGCTCGCCGTGGTGTATCTGGTGCCGCCGGTCGCCCTCCTGGTGGGCCTCGCCGCGGGCAACGCGTGGGCGGCGGCGGCCGGAGGGCTCGCCTGGCTGGTGATGACGGCGACGTACACGCCGATGCTCCGCTACTACCGGCAGCCCCTGTCGCTCGCTCCCCTGCTGCCGGTCACCGCGTTCCTCTATCTCCTCATGACCGTCGACTCCGCGGTGCAGCACTACAGGGGGCGCGGCGCGGCCTGGAAAGGCCGCACCTACGCCCGCCCCGACACCGCCCTCGACGAGAACTGAGGGACGGGGCGGCCGGTCATTTCCTGCCGGGCGTCCAGTTCATGCCCCAGCCGTAGGCGTGGTCGACGGTGCGCTGCGGACTCACCCCGCGCGCGGGGATCAGGTACCGGGCCTCGCGCTGGACGACCAGGTCGGCGCCGCTGCTGGTGATGAGAGCGAGCGCGCAGACCGTGGAGGGGACCGTGCACTCGTCGAGCGAGAAGTCGATCGGCGCGCCGTTCAGCGGCTGGAGGGTGACCGTGGCATGCAGGTCGGCGAAGGACCGCGCGCCTTCGTAGATGGTCACGAAGATGAGGATGCGCCGGAAGCTCTGCTTGTGATCGAGGTTGATGGAGAGGTTCTCGCCGCCGGCCACGGCGCCGGTGCGGTCGTCCCCGTCGAGATGTATGTACGGCGGCTGGTGCAGCGCCCCGAAGGCGTTGCCGAGCGCCTGGACGACTCCCTTTCGGCCGTCGGACAGCTCGTACAGCGCGCAGAGGTCGAGGTCGAGGTCGGCGTGCATGGCGACGGCCCGGCCGCGTTTGCTGCCCCACCCCGAGAACTGCTTGCGCACCTCCCAGTTGAGGTTCACGCGCATGGCACCGGCCGTGCCGCCCTGTTTGCTGAGCGAGACGGAGGGAGCCTCCTTGGTGAGCGTCACCTTGGACAGGCGGACCGGCGCCGGAGGGGCCGCGGGCGGCCGCGGAGTCATGGGCGGAGTCATGGGCGGGGCCATCGGCGGCGGCATGGTCACGGGCGGGGCGACCGGCGGCGGCATGGTGACCGGCGGAGCCACGGGGGGCGCTCCCTGCACGAGGGTGACGGGAGACGAGGGCGCGGCCGGGGGCGCCGCACGCTGCGGTTCGTCCACCGTGATCCCGTAGTCGGTGGCCAGCCCTTCGAGACCGCTTCCGTAACCCTGTCCGACGGCACGGAACTTCCAGGCGCCCTGACGTCGGTAGAACTCGCCCAGCACGAAGGCGGTCTCCACGGTCGCGTCGGTGCTGTCGAAGCGGGCGACCTCCGTGCCGTGCTGTGCGTCGAGCACCCGGATGTACAGGCCGGGAACGCGTCCGAAGGAGCCGCCGTCCGCGGAGGCGGCCAGGACCACGGTCTCGACGACGGGTTCCGCGCGCGTGAGATCGACGAGCAGCACGTCGGTCACCTGGCCGCCGTCGTTCCGCTTGCCGTCGTGGCGCACGGCGCCCGAGGAGTGTGCCGGCTGGTTGTAGAAGACGAAGTCCCCGTCCGAACGAACCTTTCCGGCCACCAGCAGAAGGGCGGAGGCATCGACGTCGGGCACCCCCGGTCCTGAACGCCACCCCAATTCCACCCGGAGTCCGGTCGTCGGGACAGGAACATTCGATCCCTTAGGCATTGACATGTACGCCCCCATCACGTGTCTCCGCGCCGGTACGAGTCCCGAACGGACCGCCGGCTCCGCTCTCGCCAAACCTAATCCCCAGGTCCGCCGACTCCCATGGCTCACACCAGAAGATCCTGGTCAACCGCCGGTAACCCGTCCGAAGCTCGGCCTTTACACGATCTCAACCATCTTTGACGTCCTTTTTTGCCGAGTTCGCTCGCATTGGGGATCCCGCGTCACCGCCGACACGGAAAACAACCCTCTTATCGGTCTCCCCAACCAGCACATCGTGGGCTTAACTTATGTGCCATGACCTCCCCCCGCTCCACCTATGGCGGCGGTTACTACTCCGCCTTCCAGGACACCCCGATCTACGACTCCCTCGTCGCTGAGCGGGGTACCCCTCAGATCGCCCCGATCCGGGTCCCTTCCGCCTACGACCCGGGCAGCAACAACCTCCCGGCGCTGCCGTCCGCGCTCCCCGCGCTGCCGGCCGGTCCCTCCTCCTACGGCTACCAGCAGGCCCAGCAGCCCTCGCCGCTGCAGCAGGCCCCCGCGCCGTACATCCCGCAGCAGGCCGGCGCGCCTCGGGGCTATCCCAGCCCCCAGCCGCAGCAGCCGCGCCCAATGGCGGGCACGGGCTACGAGGCGATGCGCCCCGCGGCTCCCCGGCCTGCCCCGGCTCCCTACCAGGACCCGTACAACAATCAGCAGTACCGCGGGTACTGACACCTCCGAACCGGATTGTCGGTGCTTCCTGGCACCATGGCGGTCATGGGGAACGCGGTACTGCACTCGATTCACGTCCATCCGGTCAAGGCATTCCGGGGCCAGTCACTCCGGGAGGCCGAGGTGGAGCCCTGGGGGCTGGCCGGAGACCGACGCTGGGTCCTGATCGACGACGGGGGAAAGGTCGTCACGCAACGCGAGCAGCCGCGTCTGGCGCTGGCCGCCGCCGAGACACTCTCGGGCGGCGGCCTTCGTCTGTCCGCCGAGAACCGCGAGCCGGTGAGTGTTCCCGTGCCCGCGCCGATCGGCACGACGACGGTGGAGATCTTCGGCGACAAGGTGGAAGCGGTCCTCGCCGACCCGGCCGCACACGACTGGTGCAGCGGGTACCTGGGCACCGACGTACGCCTCGTCCACATGGACGATCCGGCCGTCCGCCGGCCCGTCGACCCGGACTTCGCGCTGCCGGACGAGACCGTCAGCTTCGCCGACGGCTATCCGCTGCTCGTCACCACACTCGGATCGCTGGACGCGCTCAACTCCTTGATCGCGCAGGGCGACCACGCCGAGGAGGGCCCGTTGCCGATGAACCGGTTCCGGCCGAACGTCGTCGTCTCCGGCACCGATGCCTGGGCCGAGGACGGCTGGTCGCGGATCGCCATCGGCGAGGTCACCTTCCGCGTCACCAAGATGTGCGGCCGCTGCGTCGTCACCACGACCGACCAGGACAGCGCCCGGCGCGGCAAGGAGCCCCTGCGCACGCTCGCCCGGCACCGTCGCTTCGCCGGCAAGCTGATCTTCGGACAGAACCTGGTGCCCGAGTCCCGCGGCTCGCTGCGGGTCGGCGACCCCGTCACGGTCCTCGCGTAGCCCGCGCGATCACATCCCGCCAGAGACCGGACCCCGGGAACCCCGGCGCCGGGCGGGATCGTTGAGTCGGCGTGAGATGTTCATGAAGGGCCCTGAGGGAGGGTGATGTCGCTCTCTCTTCCCCGGCCTCGCGCGTGAACGGCTCCGCTGCGGGTTATGAGGGACGCGGAAGGGGGTGGGGGTCGGTGGGCGCGATCATCGGTCTCTGGCGCTGGCGGCACAATCCGCTGCGCCGTACGACAGATCTCGTGGAGGCCTGGCTGGCTCTGGCCGCCCTCCTGCTCGTCCTCGTCGCAGCGCCCCTCGTCGGAGCGGCCGTGGGTGCCTCGGTCCAGGACACACTGCAAAACGCCGTGCGGGACCAGCGCAAGGACCGTCACCAGGTGGCGGCCGTCGTCGTCAGGAAGCTGTCCCGGGGCCCGCTGTCGCCCGACCCCGAGACGCCGTCGGGACGGGACGCGCACAGCCGCGTCCTGGCCGACTGGACGGCGCCGGACGGCACCCCGCAGCGCGGCACGGTGGTCGCCGCCCTCAAGTCCCCCCGCCCAGGAGACCATTTGTCGATCTGGACCGACCGGAACGGCCGAATAGTGGGCCGCCCGCTGGACGGTGCCACCGCGACCACGCACGCCGTTCTGGCGGGTTTCGGCGCGGCCGTGCTGTCGGCGGGACTCCTGGAGGGCGGCAGACGGTTGATCCTGTGGCACATGATCCGTCGGCGTTACGCCCGATGGGACCGGGCATGGGACAAGGCGGGTCCCGACTGGGGCAAGGCAGACACCGGCAGCTGACGGCCTTCCCGCTCCGGTCAACCGGGCGTCCCCGCGCACGCTACGGTGGACCGGCCGAACTGTTCGGCACCGTCGTGAGAGGCTGTCCGGCAGGGACCGGGATCCCGACCGACGGGGCATCAGCACGACCTCGCAGGACCCGCGTACGACGAGGTGGGGGCACAACAGCGCCATGGCACAGGGCACGGTCCAGGTGACGCACACCGGAACCTCGCGGTGGCGGCGCCGCACGGGTGAGTACGCATCGCTGGCCGCCGCCCTGGAGGCCGCGGCCGACGGTGACGTGCTGACCGTCGCTCCCGGCACCTACCTGGAGAACCTGGTGGTGGAGCGCGCGGTGACACTGCGCGGCCCCGAGGGTTCCCCCGGCTCCGTGCGCATCGCACCGATCGACGGCGTGGCGTTGACGGTGCGCGCCTCCGCCGTGGTCCAGGACCTGCATGTGGAGGGCCAGGACTCGGCCTCGCCCGCGCTGCTCGTCGAAGAGGGCACACCGGAACTGCTGGACATACGGATCGTCACGCGCTCCGCCGCCGGGATCGAGGTGCGCGGTGGCGCCCGCCCGACCGTGCGCCGTTGCACGGTCGACAACCCCGCGGGCGTCGGTATCGCCGTACTGGACGGCGGCGGTGGTGTGTTCGAGGAGTGCGAGGTCGTCGCGGCCGGCCAGTCGGGGGTCGTGGTCCGCGGGGGCGCGCATCCGCGCCTCGAGCGCTGCCGGGTGCACCACACTTCCGGTGCGGGCCTGTCGGCGACCGGCGAGAACTCGTCGCTGGAAGCCGTGGGTTGCGAGGTGTACGAGGTCAAGGGATCCGGGGTGCAGATCACCGGCCGGGCCACGGCTCATCTCACCGACTGCGATGTGCACCGTACGACCGCGGACGGCGTCACCCTCGACACGGACGCGGTGCTCACACTCGCCGACTGCCGCATCCACGACATCCCGGAGAACGCGGTCGATCTGCGCTCGCGCTCGGTGCTCACACTGACCCGTACGACCGTGCGGCAGTTCGGGCGCAACGGCCTTTCGGTCTGGGACCCGGGCACCCGCGTGGACGCCAACCAGTGCGAGATCTTCGACAGTACGGGCGACTACCCCGCGGTGTGGGTGAGCGACGGCGCGACCGCCGTACTGGAGTCGTGCCGCGTGCACGACGTGCCGGACGCGCTGTTCGTCCTCGACCGGGGTTCGCGCGCGGATGTCGTCGACTGCGACATCTCGCAGGTGCGCAACACCGCCGTGTCGGTGAGCGACGGTGCCACCGCGCAGCTCGACGACTGCCGCATCCGCGACGCCGCGACGGGTGCCTGGTTCCGCGACCACGGCAGCGGCGGCAACCTGTCCGGCTGCATCGTGGACGGCACACAGACCGGCGTGATCGTCACCAAGGGCGCCGATCCGACCATCGAGCGCTGCACGGTCACCTCACCCGCCGAGGCGGGCTTCTATGTCTCGGCGGACGGCCGGGGCAGCTTCCTGAACTGCCGGGTGGTGGACAGCGGGGGCTACGGCTTCCATGTGATCGACGGCTGCCGGGCGACCCTGCGCAAATGCCGCACGGAGCGCTGCGCGCGCGGGGGTTACGAGTTCGCAGACGCGGGCTCGGCGGCCGGCGCGGGTCCCGTCGTCGAGGACTGCGCGAGCGACGAGAGCACCGGACTGCGCACCCCGGCGCACGAGACGGCGGTCGAGACATCGGGTTCGTCCGCGAGTCTGCTGGGGGCCATCCCCGGTCAGCGCAACACCGAGCGGGAACCGCTCGTCACCGGCGTGGAGCCCGCGCAGCCGGCCCGCGGGTCGAAGATCGTCCTCGGTGAACTCGACACACTGGTGGGCCTGGAGAACGTCAAGCGCGAGGTGCGTGCCCTCACCGACATGATCGAAGTGGGCCGCCGCAGGCAGCAGGCGGGCCTCAAGGCGGCGTCCGCCCGCCGTCATCTCGTCTTCACCGGCTCCCCCGGCACCGGCAAGACGACCGTCGCCCGGCTGTACGGCGAGATCCTGGCCTCACTGGGTGTGCTGGAGAAGGGCCATCTGGTCGAGGTGTCCCGGGTGGACCTGGTCGGCGAGCACATCGGGTCGACCGCGATCCGCACCCAGGAGGCGTTCGACCGGGCGCGCGGCGGCGTGCTCTTCATCGACGAGGCGTACGCGCTGTCGCCGGAGGACTCGGGCCGCGACTTCGGGCGCGAGGCGATCGACACGCTGGTGAAGCTGATGGAGGACCACCGGGAGGCGGTGGTGGTGATCGTCGCCGGCTACACCGCCGAGATGGAGCGGTTCCTGTCGGTCAACCCGGGAGTGGCGTCCCGCTTCTCACGGACCATCACCTTCAACGACTACCTCCCCGACGAGCTGCTGCGGATCGTGGAGCAGCAGGCCGAGGAGCACGAGTACCGGCTGGGGCCGGGCGCGGCCGAGGCGCTCCTGAAGTACTTCACGGCGATCCCGAAGGGGCCGGCGTTCGGCAACGGCCGTACGGCCCGTCAGACGTTCGAGGCCATGGTGGAGCGGCACGCGGGCCGGGTCGCCCAGCTGGACGAGCCGAACACGGACGACCTGACCCTGCTCTACTCGGAGGACCTGCCGGAGCTGCCCTGAGCGTCCTCGCGGGGACGCTGGCCCGGCACCTCGGGCAGCAGCCGCGCCAGCAGCAGTTCCCGCTCCTCGGCGAAGACCGGGTCCGCCTGGTAGTCGGAGTGGCCGAGAACCGGCGCGGGCAGCGGCTGCCGCTCGGTGCGGCCGTAGGCGAGCGGGTCCTTCAAGGGCTCGTGGTCGACCTCGGGACCGCAGTCGCCGGGCAGCCGGACGGGTCCGCCGATCGGGTCGGTGCGACGGTACAGATTCCGCCAGCAGGCGACCTCGCGGTGCAGCGAGGCCAGGGCGGCGGGGCCGAAGTGGGCCGGGAACCATCGTCCGTACAGGCGTTCCAGCGGTGAGCCGTAAGTGAGCAGCGCGACCCTCTTGCGTACCGAGGGCTTGAGCTGCCAGGCCGCTGCGGCCGCCAGCACACTGCCCTGGGAGTGCCCGGAGAGCACGAGCCGTCCGCCGGTCGCACGGGTCCAGGCGGCCATGCGCCAGGTGAGGTCGGGCACGGCGCGCTCGGCGTAGCAGGGTGGCGCGAAGGGATGGGCCGCGCGCGGCCAGAAGGTGCCGACGTCCCAGAGGATGCCGATGGTGCGGCGGGCCGCGGGGTCCTTGTAGGCGCGCCGGCCCCAGGTGACGAACAGGACGAAGCCGAGGCCGATCAGCCAGGAGCCGAGTGCCTGCGCTGTCTCGGCCGCGCCGTGGACGAAGCCGCTCGTCCCTCGCGCGGCCTCGCTGGGGGCGTCCCCGGTGGCGAGGGCCCCGGCCAGGGCGCAGGCCCCGAGCAGCAGGGTCACGGACGAGATGACGCCGACCATGAGCGGCGCCCGGTCGGTGAGCGTGGCCATCGCGCGCGTGCTCGCGATACGGCGGGTACGGGCAAAGTCCCCGGCCTCGCCCGGGTAATCGCGTTCGACGGCGATCGTCTCGCGGCGGCGCAGCTGCCAGGTGCGCCGGGCGAGCCAGCCGGTGAGGGCGAGCAGGACGACGAGCAGCGGCGGGATCGCGGAGGCCTGCCAGGTCAGCAGGACGGGAGGGCCGGGGATCGAGTGGCGGGTGCCGTCGAGCCAGTCGGCGACCCGCTGGGACACTCCTCCGGACATCACGCCGCCGAGTGCGCAGGCGAGCATGGCGACGGAGGGCCCGGCGAGACCGCGCATCGCGGTGCGGGTGTCGGGGGTGCTGCCCGCGGTTCGGCGCGAGCCCAGGACCTGGGGGTTCGTGCGGTACAGGGCGCGGGCGACGACCCCGAGCGCGATCACGAGCAGGCCCTGTACGAGGGCGAGGCCGCCGAACGTGGCATCGCCCGGCAGGCGCCCCGTCGAGTGCCAGCGAGGCCGTGACCAGCCGGCGTACACCAGGGTGAGGGCAAGCAGGGCGAGCGAGCCCAGCGGCAGCCCGCGCACGAGCATCCGGTCGCGTCCGTGGTCGATCCGGTTCTCGCTGCGGCCCCGACGGCAGACCACCCACAGCGCAACGGCCCCGCCCACCACGAGTGTTGCGTTCAGGAGCCCGCCCAGCGCCTCCAGTACGGCGGGCCCGCCCCGCGCACGGTCGTAGCGGGCGGCCGAGGAGCCCACGGCCGCGGCCACGGTCAGGAACCCCGCGGCGGTGTGCGCGGCGCGCAGCCGGGCCACCAGGCGGCGCCCGTACCAGAAGCCGGGGCGGCCGAGTCCGGTGCCGTCGGTCTCGTCGTCGTGCTCGGCCGCGCGGGCCATCGGCTGCTGCGACTCGTACGCACTCCAGGTGCGGTGCGACAGGTACCACAGGAGGGTGGTGAGCGCCGCGGGCACCAGGCAGGCCAGGGCGAGGCGGCGGCCCGGCTGGCTCCACCAGCCGGCGTCGGGCCGGTCCGGGGAGAGGAATCCGAGCCAGGAGTGGTTGCGCACGCAGGCACGGGAGCCCGCGCACTGCCAGGCGCCCAGGTCGAGGGCGACCTCGCAGGCGGCGGCGACCAGCAGCACCGTGAGGGTGAGCCCGGCGAGGCGGACGAGCAGTCCGTACAGGCGCACCGCCCGCCCGCGGCCGTGCGCGGCGGGGCGCATCCAGTGCGCGAGGTTGACCACCATGAAGGGCAGTAACAGGAGCCACAGGGCGCGGGAGCCGTTGCCGGACGTGAGGTTGCACCATACGTACGCCTCGCGCACCGGCCCGCCGCGGTGGTCGCCGGGGCGCTCCTCGGCGTCGGTGTCGTCGGCGCGCCGGAAGACGGCCGCCGTCGCGTCGCCGGTGATCCGGACCGTCCGCGGGTCGTTCAGCATCTCCTCCGGCGTGGTGCCGCCGACCCCGTGGACCAGGAGTTCCAGGGTGGTACCGGCCGATTCGGGCCGCTGTACGGGGCTGCCGGGCTCCCCGTTGATGGCATGTTCCCGTGCACGTTCCACTGTTCCGCACTTCCCCCGTGCCCCGCGATTCTCATGTGTCATGTGCGGGCACAAGGGTCTCGCGCTTCGGAGGGTATGCACACCCGAAGTCACGGAATCTCCCCGATACGTGTGAACGTGGCAGAACGGGAGGGGCACGGCGGGCGTGCGGGCAGTGGCGCGACTGGCGGTGTCCCATGCGAGGATGGGTCGTCCTCCAGACCTCGGGCAAGGAGAATGTCCACGTGGGAGCGGGTTCGGGCGGAGTGTCGGGCAGGCAGCGACGAAAGGACCGGAGCGGTCGTGAGTGAGAATCAGAACCTCCTCGCGGAGCAGCGTCGCGCTCTGATCCTCGACGAGGTGCGTCGCCGCGGCGGCGTCCGCGTGAACGAGCTGACGCGAAGACTCGGTGTCTCCGACATGACGGTCCGCCGTGACCTCGACGCGCTGGCCCGTCAGGGTGTCGTCGAGAAGGTGCACGGGGGCGCGGTGCCGGTGGTCGAGGCGAGCACGCACGAACCGGGTTTCGAGGCCAAGTCGGGTCTGGAGCTGACCGCCAAGGAGGACATCGCGCGGACCGCCGCCGAATTGGTCGCGCCGGGCTCGGCGATCGCTCTCTCCGGTGGTACGACGACGTACGCGCTGGCCCATCACCTCGTGGACGTCCCGGATCTGACCGTGGTCACCAACTCGGTACGTGTGGCTGACGTGTTCCACTCGGCGCAGCGCACCTCCGGTCAGCGTCAGGGCGCCGCGACCGTCGTCCTCACCGGTGGGGTCCGCACGCCGTCCGACTCGCTCGTCGGGCCGGTGGCCGATCAGGCCATCGCGGCACTGCACTTCGATGTCCTCTTCCTCGGTGTGCACGGCATATCGGCCGAGGCGGGGCTGTCGACGCCGAACCTCGCGGAGGCGGAGACCAACCGGCGGCTCGTGCAGTCCGCGCGACGCGTCATCGTGGTCGCGGACCACACCAAGTGGGGCACGGTGGGCCTCAGTTCGTTCGCCACGCTGGAGCAGGTCGACACCCTCGTGACTGACGGCGGGATGCCCGCCGGGGTTCGCGCGGAGATCGCGGAGCACCTGCGGCGCCTCGTGGTGGCCGGCGAACCCGAGGACGACGATACAGACATCTGACGGTCCGCCAGCTAGGGTGACGCTGCCCGCGCCGCCGGTCAGGCCGTCGGCCTCGTCCGTGGCGCGGGTGCGCCCAGGCCGTCTCTCGCGGCCGGCCGGAGTCGGTTCCGTGAGGCGGTCGAGCGGGTTCGGCTCCAAGAAGCCGTGGAGCGGGTCCGGTTCCGTGGGCGGTCCAGCGGTTCCGAGTGACGGTCCACCGGGCCGTCACGGGCGTTCCGCACACACTCGGCGACCGGGACCCGGTTCCGGCAAGGGGGTTCGCTCATGGCACGTCGCCTGCGTCCGGTGGGACCCGACTTCGTCCAGACCGCCCCGCTGCGTCTGGTGTTCGCGCGGGAGGTGGCCGCCTCGCCGCAGGCGGTCTTCTCCGCGCTCGCCGAGGACGTCTCCGGCTGGAGCGAGTGGTTCTCGGCGGTGACGCTCGCCCGGCCCACCGCGGACGGCACCGGTCGCGAGGTGCGGCTCCGCGGCGGAACCCGTTTCGAGGAGACCGTACTCGTCGCCCAGGCTCCCGAGGTGTACGCGTACCGGGCGGATGCCACGAACGCGCCGGGGCTCCGCGCCCTGGTCGAGGAGTGGCGGCTGACGCCCACAGGCAAGGGGACGCGGGTGCAGTGGACCTTCGCCGCCGACGGAACGGCCTTCTTCCGGGCGGCACTCACGGTGGGGCGGGGCGGCCTGGGCCGCGCCTTCCGCGGCGCGGTGAGGGCACTGGACCGGCGACTCGCGTCGGCACCCGCCTGAATCGCCCGATCGCCCGCACGCAGATCCGGCGCCTACGGTCCGACAGTCCGATGTCCCGGCCCCGGGAACCGAATTCACGGGCGCCGGGCGCCGGTTGAGGGGTGCCCGACCCCAGGACCGTAGGACCGGCGGGTCGGGCACGACGCGAGACGGGGAGGCCCGAACACCGGCTCACGACGACGCTGGAACAAGCGACGGCCGAGATGCCCGTACAACCGGGCGCGCCGGGGCGGAGGTTGGACGGTGCGGTCCGAAGAGGTTCCCTGACGTCAGGGGTCAGGCCGGCCAGACGCCCGTCTCCAGCAGGGAGTTGATCGCCGTCGTGTACGGCGCGATGTCCAGGCCCTGTTCGGCCAGCCACGCGTCCGAGTAGTACTTGTCGAGATAACGGTCCCCGGGGTCGCACAACAGCGTCACCACGCTCCCCCTGCGTCCCTCGGCCACCATCTCGGCGACGATCTTCAGGGCGCTCCACAGGCCGGTGCCGGTCGAGCCGCCCGCCTTGCGGCCGATGGCCTGTTCCAGGGCGCGTACGGCGGCGACGCTCGCCGCGTCCGGCACCTTCATCATGCGGTCGATGGCCCCGGGCACGAAGCTCGGCTCCATGCGCGGTCGGCCGATGCCCTCGATGCGCGACCCGCGGTCGCAGGTGACGTCCGGATCGCCGGCGGTCCAGCCCTCGAAGAAGCAGGAGTTCTCCGGGTCGGCGACACAGATGCGGGTGTCCGCCTGCATGTAGTGGACGTAGCGGGCGAGGGTCGCCGAGGTACCGCCGGTGCCGGCTGTGGCGACGATCCACGCGGGCTCCGGGAATCGCTCCAACGCCAGCTGGCGGAAGATGGATTCGGCGATGTTGTTGTTCCCGCGCCAGTCCGTGGCTCTTTCCGCGTAGGTGAATTGGTCCATGTAGTGGCCGCCGGTATCGACCGCGAGAGCGGCGGACTCCTCATAGATCTTGCGGGCGTCGTCCACGAAGTGGCACTGCCCGCCGTGGAATTCGATCAGGCGGCATTTCTCGGCACTCGTGGTGCGGGGCATGACCGCGATGAAAGGCACACCGACAAGCCCCGCGAAATAGGCCTCGGACACGGCCGTCGAACCACTGGACGCCTCGATCACCGGGCGGCCGGGCCGAATCCAGCCATTGCACAGGCCGTACAGGAAGAGGGAGCGGGCGAGGCGGTGCTTGAGGCTGCCGGTGGGATGGGTCGACTCGTCCTTCAGGTACAGATCGACGCCCCACTCCTCGGGCAGCGGGAAGCGGAGCAGATGGGTGTCGGCCGAACGGTTGGCATCGGCCTGGACCTTCCGGACGGCTTCTTTGAGCCAGCTCCGGTACTCCGCGTCACTGCGGTTGACGTCGAGGGTCTCGCCCGTCCGGGTCTGCTGGGGAGTACTCACGGGATGGCTCCTAACGCATGGTGCCGACACCGCTTCAACCGGTCGGACGTCTCGATCATAAGCACCTTCCGCACGCTTCTCACCTGCATAAACACACCTTTGGGCAGCCCAAAGGCGCCCCTGGGGGGACGGCGGGAATCCATATCCGGGGGGCGCATCCCGGCCTTTGCTCCTGTGGCCGCCACCACCTCGCCATACGCACTGGTGCTGGACGCCGCCTGCGGGCAGACTGCACCGCACGGGACGATCGTCCCCGACGGGGATGCACACTGGGTCACGACAGGGCACAGCCGGAGCGCACAAGGGGGCGGGGCATCATGGCGGAGCCGGAGTTCACGGCCACGGGCGTGCGGATCGGGAAGAGGCTGCGTTCGCTCACCCGGGCCGGACAGGTCCGGATCAGCGACGGCAGGCTGGAACTGCTCACCAGCTACGGCAGCGAGATCGACAGCGCGCCGGTGCAGGCGGTGCGCGCCTCGAAACCCTGGTTCGCACACGAGGACCGGGCGTTGGCGGACGTCAACGGCACGCGCTACTCGCTCACGCTCGGCGAGCACGATCCGGCACCCGGCAGGCCGGGGCCGCCGTCGGCGCGCCGCTTCATCGAGGCGGTCCGCAGGGCGGCGGGACGCAGCGGCTGAGGTGTGCCGACGCGCCCGGCAAGGGTCTTGAGGCACCGCGAGTTGCGGGACCGTGCCCCCTGAGTCACTCTGATGTCACATCACTCTGGGTTTACCGGCGATAACGCTGCGAACCAGCCCGCCGGCCATCACAGCAGGCGGCCGTTCCACTCAGCCACTCTGCTGGATCCGATCTCCGTCTTCTTCCGGACCTCAATTCGGGGAGTCGCAGCCGTGATCAGCCAGCCAAGCAGGCATTGCACGGTGGAGCTCCAAGCCCTGCCGTCGCGGATCGGCCAGGTCCGCAGAATCGTCTCTGCGCAGTTGCGCTACTGGCATCTGGACCCCTTGATAGACCGGGCCGCACTCGGAGTGACCGAGCTGCTGTCCAACGTTCACCGGCATGCCCAGCCGGACAAACTCTGCACCGTGGAGATCGAGCTGCTGCTCGACCGGCTCACGGTCTCGGTGCACGACCACGACCCCCGTCTTCCCGTCGTGCGGGAAGCCGGCCCCGGCTCCACCTGCGGACGCGGCCTCGCCATGGTCGCGGCGGTGAGCGAGAGCTGGGGTGTGCGTCCCGACGGCGAGTCGGGCAAGGTCGTGTGGTTCACGCTTCCGGCGTCGACACCCGTGGTGGCGGCTTCCCTTCGTTCGCCGTACGAGACAGCGAGCGAGGCCACTCTGAGGCACACCGTCGACGTGCTCAGGCCAGAACATGCTCCCGCCCGGTCCGCCGTTGCCGGCTGACCGGGCGGTGACATCCCCCTCGTACGCCGCTCGTTCGCGGGCGTCGTGCGGCACCGGGGGGCTCACTCCGTGGCGATGGCCCGCAGTACATCCAGGCGTGCCGCCCGCCGTGCCGGACGCAGTCCCGCGAGGGCTCCGGCAGCAAGACCCACCAGCGCCACCACCACGAGCCGCAGCGGTGGGATCGCGAAGGCGAAGGCGCTGTCCGACGCTCCGTCGGAAGCCTCGACGAGCACCCAGCCGAGGAAGGCCCCGAGGGCGAGTCCGCCCGCCGTGCCGAAGGCGGCGACCAGGACCGACTCCCAGCGGACCATGGCACGCAGCTGCGCCCGGGTCTGTCCGACGGCCCGCAGCAGACCGAGTTCCCGCGTGCGCTCGTGGATCGCGAGCGTGAGGGTGTTGGCGATACCGAGCAGGGCGATGAGCACCGCGAGGGCGAGCAGGGCGTAGACCAGGGTCAGCATCATGTCGATGCCGCCCGCCGAGGACTGCGCGTACTCGTCCCGGGTCTGCACCTCGGGATTGCCGTACCGCTCGGCGACCTGCTTCACCGCGGCTTTGCCCTCCGCCGTGCTCACTCCGTCCTTGAAGGAGACGGCGACGAGCGTGTCGGTGTCCTGGGTGCGGTGCGGGGCCCAGGCGGCGCGCGTGATGACGTAGTCGCCCGCGAGTTCCGACTGACCGTAGACGGCTCGGACGGTGAAGTTCACCTTCTGCCCGTCGGTGAAGGCCATCCGGGCCGTGTCGCCGGTCGCCAGGTGCTGTTTGGCGGCCTCCTTGCGCGTGATGGCGATACCGTCGGTGCCGAGGCCGCTCAGCGAGCCCTGTACGTCGCCGAGGTCGAAGACCTTGCCGAGCGTGACCGGGTCGGTGACCGTCAACGCGCGTCCCTTGCCGTTGACTTCGGCAACGCCCTTGCCCAGCCCGACGGCGTACTCGACCGTCGGCTGACCTGCGATGGCCGGGGCCAGTTTCGGGCTGAGTCCGCTGCCGCCCGCGCCGAACGACGGGGTGCTGACGGCGACGTCACCCGCGAAGGAGCGGGAGACCGTCTGGTCCATGGTGGCCTTGAGCGAGGCGCCGAAGACCGTGAACAGCGAGACGACGGCGACGCCGATCATGAGGGCGCCCGCGGTGGCGGCGGTCCGCTTGGGGCTGCGCAGCGCGTTGCGCCGGGCGAGTCCGCCGGTGACCCCGCGCAGCTTGCCGAGCGGCGCCCCGAGGACTCGTACGGCGGTCGTGGAAGCGACCGGACCGAGGACCACGAAGGCGGCGAGGGCCAGCACGGCGCCGAGTCCGGCGAGCCACAGCGACGGAGTCAGCAGGACACCGGTCAGGGTGACGGCCACCGCCACGGCGGCCAGTCCCCCGCCGACCACCGCTCGTCCGCGCGAGGCGCCCGACTCGTCGACCGCCGTCTCCCGCAGCGCGGCGAGCGGCGCGGTGCGTCCCGCCCGTGCGGCGGGCAGCAGGGCGGAGCCGAGACAGACCACGATGCCGACGCCGAGCGGCAGCAGCATGGACAGAGCGCTGATCACCAAGGCGCCCTCGGGGAACGGGAATCCGATGGCCGGGAACAGCGCCTGGAGTCCGGCCGCGATGCCGATGCCGCCGACGAGCCCCACGGCCGAGGCGGTCACGGCGACGACGCTCGCCTCGGCCAGCGTCGACACGGTGACCTGCCGGCGCGAGGCGCCCAGGGCGCGCAACAGCGCGTTCTCACGGGTGCGTTGGGCGACGACGATGGCGAAGGTGTTGTGGATGGAGAAGGTCGCCACGAGGAGCGCGATGCCGGAGAAGACGAGCAACAGCGTGGTGAAGATGGTAAGGAACTGGCTGGAGACCATGTCGGTGTTCTCCTGCGCCGACTCCTGTCCGGTGATGGCCTCGACTCCCTTGGGGAGTACGGGAGTCAGGTCGGAGACGAGCTCGCTCTGACCGATTCCCGGGCCCGCGCGCACGCGGATGCTCGCGGCCTCGCCGGGCTTGGCGGTCAGGTACTTCTCGGCGTCCGCCTGCGTCATCCCGGTGAACGTCACCTGGGCCATGCCGTCCTCGCCGCCGAAGGTCGCGAGGCCAACGATCGTCACCCGGACGGGATCGGGCGTGCGCAGGACCGTCGTGTCGCCGATCTTCAGATGGCCCTTTTTGGCGGTACCTCTGTTGACGACGACCTCGCCGGACTTCGACGGGGCGCGGCCTTGGGCGAGTTGGTACGCGTTGAGCTTGGGGTCGTCGATCCAGTTGCCCGCGAGGGTGGGCGGGCCCTGTCCGCCGATGGGCTTTCCGTCGGAGCCGATGAGCTGGCCGGCGCCCTGGACGTCGGGCGCCGCGGCCGCGACACCGGGGGTCCGCTCGATCGCCCTCACCAGATCGGTGGCGACGGGGCGGCGTACGCCCTGGCTCTCCCCCGGGGTGGTGATGGTGTCGGTGCTGCGGACGACGGCGTCGGTGCCCTTGGTCGCGTTGCCGAACATCGTGTCGAATCCGGCGCGCAGCGTGTCGCCCATGACGAGGGTGCCGGCCAGGAAGGCGACGCCGAGCAGCACCGCGAAGAACGTCCCCGCGAAGCGGCGTTTGTGGCTGCGCAGCGACGAGACGCTGAGGCGCAGTGCGGCGTTCATACCGGTGCCCCCTTGCTGTCGAAGGCCTTCATGCGGTCGAGGACCTTGTCGGCCGTCGGGTTCTCCATCCGGTCCACGAGGCGTCCGTCGGCGAGGAAGACCACCTCGTCGGCGTGCGCGGCGGCGACCGGGTCGTGCGTGACCATGACGACCGTACGGTCCATCTGGCGCACCGCCCGGCCGAGCAGGTTCAGGACCTCCTCGCCGGAGCGGGAGTCGAGGTTGCCGGTGGGTTCGTCGGCGAAGACGACGTCGGGCTGTCCGGCGAACGCCCTTGCCACGGCGACGCGTTGCTGCTGTCCGCCGGACAGCTCGCTGGGCCGGTGGTGGAGCCGGTCGCGCAGACCGACGACGTCGACGAGGGCGTCGGTCCATTCGCGGGAGCCCTTGGTTCCGGCGAGGTCCATGGGCAGGGCGATGTTCTCGGCGACGGTGAGCGTCGGAATCAGGTTGAACGCCTGGAACACGAAGCCGATCCGGTCGCGGCGCAGCAGGGTCAGGCGGCGGTCGTCGAGCGTGCCGAGTTCGGTGTCGCCGATGTACGCGGCGCCCGAGGTGAGGGTGTCCAGGCCGGCCGCGCAGTGCATGAGCGTGGACTTGCCGGAGCCGGAGGGCCCCATGATCGCGGTGAAGCGGCCGGCCGGGAAGCCGACGCTCACCCCGTCCAGGGCCCGCACGGCGGTGTCGCCGCTGCCGTACACCTTCACGGCGTCCGTCACGCGGGCCGCGTCGCTGCGAGCGGTCGTGGCCGTCATGCCGCACCGCCCTTGCCCGTACGACCGAACTGCTCGTCGAGGACGGAGAGGCGGCGCCAGTACTCGTCCTCGTCGATCTCTCCGGAGGCGAAACGGCGGCCGAGCACGGCGATCGGCGAGTCGCCGGCCGGCAGGGAACCGCCGGGGCCGAATCCGCCCGCCGCGCCCCACGGGCCGCGGCGTCCGCGCCAGGCGGTGCGGCGCAGCACGGTCACGACGCCGATCACGACGGCCGCCCAGATCAGCGGGAAGAACAGGATCCACGGGCCGGGGCCGCCGTCCCAGTTCGCCAGGGTCTGCATCTCGAGTCATCTCCTCGGTGGAGTCGCGCGTCTCCGCGGGATCTCTTGGTGATGCTTCGAGACTCGCCCCGGCAGGGGGTCCGAGTCGTCGTACGGCCAGCGGCCGTACGCGTACCTCAGGGGGAGTACGCAGGGCGCCCCGGGCTGCTTCGCGCGGCGGCTCCCCGCAGCCGGCGGAGGCACCTCGACCTCTGTACCTACTAGTATGTACAGTCGATTCATGAGCACTCCGGACCGACTGATCGAGTCCACGCGCGAGCTGCTGTGGGAGCGCGGCTACGTGGGTACCAGCCCCAAGGCGATCCTGGAGCACGCGGGCGCGGGGCAGGGCAGCATGTACCACCACTTCCGGGGCAAGCCCGACCTGGCGCTCGCCGCGATCCGCCGCACCGCCGAGGAGATGCGGGCCACCGCCGCGGGCGTCCTCGGTTCGCCCGGATCGCCGTACGAGCGGATCGAGGCCTATCTGCGACGCGAGCGCGACGTGCTGCGCGGGTGCCCGATCGGGCGGCTCACGATGGACCCCGACGTGATCGCGAGCGACGAACTGCGCGCGCCGGTCGACGAAACGCTGGAATGGCTGCGCGGGCGGCTGGCCGGCATCGTCGAAGAGGGCAAGGAACAGGGGCAGTTCGCGGCCGCGCTGGACGGCGAGGAGATCGCCGCGACGATCCTCGCGACCGTCCAGGGCGGCTATGTCCTGGCGCGCGCCTCCGGTTCACCGGCCGCGTTCGACACGGGAGTCCGGGGGCTGCTCGCCCTGCTGGCACCCGCCCGCTGACCCCGCCCGAGCCGAGGCCCACCGGACCGGCGTCCGGCTTCCCCGCGAACCGCGAACTCCAGGAAGGACCTTCGCATGCACGCCATGCAGTACGAGCTCACGTTTCCCGCCGACTACGACATGACCGTCATCCGGGACCGGGTCGCCCGCATCGGCCACCGGCTCGACGCGTGGAACGGTCTCGGGATCAAGGCGTATCTGATGCGCGAGCGCGGGGTGGACGGTGCCCCGGTCAACCAGTACGCGCCGTTCTACCTCTGGCACACCGCCGAGGGCATGAACTCCTTTCTCTGGGGCGGGGCGTTCCAAGGCCTGGTGAACGACTTCGGGCGCCCCGTGGTGCAGCACTGGACCGGTCTCGCGTACGAGGAGGGCGGCGCCGCGGGATCCCCGGCCAGGGTCGCGGTCCGCAGGCGCCAGGCAGTCGCCGAGGGCGTGGAGCTGTCCGAGGCGATGGAGGAGGCGGTGCGCGAGGCCGGGCGGCTGGCCGCGCTGGACGGGGCGGTCTGCGCGGGTGCCGCCGTCGATCCCCGGCACTGGGAGGTCGTGCATTTCTCGCTCTGGGACCACGACTCCCCCAAGGCGTCGGGCGAGGTCTTCCAGGTGCTGCACGTGTCCGAGCCCGAGCGTGGCCGGCTGCCGCGGGGCCGGCAGTGGTGAGCCAGGTCGCCACGGTCCGTACGGTCCTGGGCGACGTGCTCCCCGAACACCTCGGAGTGTGCGACGCGCACGACCATCTGTTCTTCGGCAGCCCCGTGCTCCCGGGCCAGGAACTGCGCGACGCGTCAGCCGCGCGGGCCGAGCTGGCCGCGTTCCGCGAACAGGGCGGCGGGAGCGTGGTCCAGTGGACGCCGTACGGTCTGGGCAGGCGGGCCGCGGATCTGCCGCTGATCTCCCGCGACGCCGGGGTCCACGTCGTCGCGGCGACCGGACTGCACCAAGCGGCGCACTACACACCGGAGTTGCTGAGCGAGCTGCGCTCAACGCTGGCCGACGTCCTCGTCGCCGAGCTCACGACGGGCATCGGGACGACCGGGATCCGGGCCGGGCTGATCAAGGTCGCGGGCGGCTTCCACGCCCTGGATGCGCACGCCCGCTGGACGATGACCGCCGCGGCAAAGGCCCACCACACCACCGGTGCACCGATCGCCGTGCACCTGGAGCTGGGCACCGGGGCACTGGACGTACTCGACCTGCTGTGCGGCGAGTCGGGCGTGCCGCCGCACCGGGTGATCCTGGGGCACCTCAATCGTTCCCCGGACCTCGTGGTGCAGCGCGAGGCCGCCGCGTCGGGCGCCTACCTCGCCTTCGACGGCCCCTCCCGCGCCAACCACGCGACGGACTGGCGCATGCCCGACGCCGTACGCGCCCTCGCCGACGCCGGTTTCGGCCACCGGCTGCTGCTCGGCGGTGACACGACGACCGCGGCGGCGCGCTCGGTCAACGGTGGCCCGGGGATGCCGTATCTGCTGCGCCGGGTCCGCCCGAGGCTCGAACTCGCCCTGGGCAAGGACCTGGTGGACCGGATCCTCACCGAGAACGCCGGGCGGGCCCTCGCCGTCGCCTGGCGCCCCTGAGCGTCAGACGGGCAGCGCCTTCAGCGGATCGTCCAGCACCGGCTGCCACGCCAACTCGGCCGCCCCGACGAGGCTGTTGTGGTCGAGGGTGCAGGCGAGGATCGGTACCCCGCCGCTCTGCCCCCACAGGCTGCGGTCGGCGACGACGGCGCGCAGCCGGTCCGGGTCGGCGTCCAGCAGGGCGCGGTGCAGTCCCCCGAGGATGATGCGGTCCGGATTGAGGATGTTGACGAGGCCCGCGAGGCCGAGGCCGAGACGGTCGATCAATGCCTCGATGGCCGTTCGGACGGACGGATCGGCGTACTCGTCGCGGATCAGCTCGTTGGACTGCTGGAGCAGCGACACCTCGGGGCCGGGGGCGCGGCCGGCCGCCGTGAGGAAGGCGAGCGGGTCGGCCTCGACGTCGAGACAGCCGCGGCTGCCGCAGTGGCAGGGGCGGCCCTCGGGATTGACGGTGAGATGGCCGACTTCGAGGGCGAGCCCCGAACTGCCCATGTGCAGGCGCCCGTCGAGCACCAGTGCACCGCCGACACCACGGTGTCCGGTGGCCACGCAGAGCAGGTCGCGGGCGCCGCGGCCCGCCCCGTGCCGGTGCTCGGCCAGGGCGGCGAGGTTGACGTCGTTGGCGGCGAACGCCGGACCCTCGATACCGGCCGCGCGCACCCGCTCGGCGAAGATCTGCCGGACGGGGGCGCCCGCGGGCCAGGCCAGGTGCAGTGGGTTGAGGGCGAGCCCCTCGGGTTCGGCCACGGCGGACGGTACGGCGAGCCCGGCGCCCACACAGCGTCGCCCGGTCTCGCGGAGCAGTTCGGCGCCGGCGTCGACGACCGAGCCGAGCACCTTCGCCGGATCGGCGTCGACGATCTCGCAGCCGGGCGCGGTCGCGACGATCCGGCCGCCGAGGCCGACCAGCGCGGCGCGGAAACCGTCGGCGTGCACCTGCGCGGCCAGCGCCACGGGCCCGTCCTCGGCGACCTCCAGCCGGTGCGAGGGCCGCCCCTGCGAACCGGCGGCGGAACCGGGCCGCGCGTCGACGCGGATCAGCCCCAGCGCCTCCAGCTCCGCGGCCACGGCGCCCGCGGTGGCCCGGGTGACACCCAGCTCGGCGGTGAGCACGGCCCGCGTCGGCGCGCGCCCGGTGTGCACGAGTTCCAGCGCCGGTCCGAGTGCCCCGCGCCCCCGGTCGAGCCGTGTCCGCGTGCTGCCATCCCCCGCCGTCCGGGGGCCCGCATTGCCGTTCATGAGGGCGAGTCTCCCATGATCCGCTCCCGCGGGGCCCGTCCGGTCGCGGCGGCCGCGGGAGGGGACACCGCGGCGCGGGGCCGCCGTTCGGATCGCCTGCCGGCCACCGGTCCGGGAGGCCGCGCCTCGGCATCGGCCATGAGACGGTCCGCCGCTACCGCGCGGGCCCCGGCGGGAAGCCGCTGACCCGGAGCGTGACGTTCAGCCGCCCGGTCAGTCCCAACTCGGGGGGCGCCGTGCCCGGGTACACCCTCGGTACGCCGTGATACGCGAGCCGTGACGGGCCGCCGAAGACGAAGAGGTCGCCGCTGCGGAGTTCGACGTCGGTGTACGGCCGTGCCCGGGACTCCGTGTTGCCGAACCTGAAGACGCAGGTGTCGCCCAGGCTCAGCGACACGACCGGGGCGTCGGACGATTCGTCGCTGTCGCGGTGCATGCCCATACGGGCCTCGGCATCATAGAAGTTGATCAGCGCGATGTCGTACGCGGCAGGCGGATCCGTGTCGGGGGCGTCGGCGCCCAGGGTGTCCGTGACCGCCTCGCGGGCCAGGTCGCCGAGCCGGTCGGGGAAGGGTTTCACCGGCGAACCGTCACCGTCGACCACCGTCCGCGCGTAGCCGTACGGGTACCAGTGCCAGCCCAGACATACCTGCCGGGAGGTCATCGTGCCGCCGCCGGGGGTGCGGACGGTGCGCAGTCCCGCCGGCGGGCGTGCCCAGCCGCGGCAGGCCTCAAGGAGCTGCCGCTGGTGTTCTGCGTCCAGCCAGTCCGGGAGGTGCACGGCGCCGGGCGCGATCTCCGTCCGGCCGCGCGGGAACAGCTCCGCGTCCATCGACATGCCCCCATCCTCGCGCACGTCAGGCGCCCCGGGTCGCATAGCCTGGACCCACGATGAACGACCGGATGACGACACCCTGGGGCGATTACGAGCTCGCCCGATTCCCCGAGGACCCTCGCGATCGACTCCGTGCCTGGGACGCCGCCGACACCTATCTGCTGGGGCACCTCGCGGAGAGCGGCACCCAGCTGACGGGTTCGGTCGTGATCGTCGGCGACCGGTGGGGTGCGCTCACGACGGCGCTGTCGGCGCGGCGGCCGACGCAGATCACCGACTCCCTGCTGGCGCAGGAGGCGACCCGCGCGAATCTGGCGCGGGCCGGTGCCGAGGAGTCCGCGGTCCGGCTTCTCACGACCCAGGAGCCCCCTCCCGAGCGGATCGACGTACTGCTCGTGCGGGTACCGAAGAGCCTCGCCCTGCTGGAGGACCAGCTGCACCGGCTGGCGCCCGGCGTGCACGAGGGAACGGTCGTCATCGGCACCGGGATGGTCAAGGAGATCCACACCTCGACGCTGCACCTCTTCGAGCGGATCCTCGGTCCGACCCGCACCTCGCTGGCGGAGAAGAAGGCCCGGCTGATCTTCTGCACCCCGCTCCAGGGCATCGCCCGGAAGGCGAACCCCTGGCCGTACAGCTACCGGCTGCCCGACGACATCGGCCCGGTCTCCGGCCGCACGGTCGTCAACCACGCGGGCGTCTTCTGCGCCGACCGCCTCGACGTCGGCACCCGCTTCTTCCTCAAGCATCTGCCGCGGAGCCGGGGCGCCGAGCGGGTCGTGGACCTGGGCTGCGGCAACGGCGTGGTCGGTACGGCGATCGCGCTGGCCAATCCCGACGCCGAGGTCCTGTTCGCCGACGAGTCGTACCAGGCGGTGGCCTCGGCGGAGGCGACCTACCGGGCGAACGCCGACGGGAGCGCCGAATTCCGTGTCGCCGACGGGCTGGAGGGCGTCCCTTCCGGGAGCGTCGACCTCGTCCTGAACAATCCCCCGTTCCACTCGCACCAGGCGATGACGGACACGACCGCCTGGCGGATGTTCTCGGACGCCCGGCGAGCGCTGCGGCCGGGCGGCGAGCTGTGGGTGATCGGCAATCGCCACCTGGGCTACCACCTGAAGCTGCGACGGCTCTTCGGCAACAGTGAACTGGTCGCGGGCGACGCCAAGTTCGTGATCCTGCGGGCCGTGAAGAAGGACGCCGAGCAGTAGCCCCCGCACGCCCCGCGCAGCACGCGGGGCGTCCGTGGGGGCGGGGCGGGCCGAGGCACGGAGCGGCTGGTGGGCGCGTTCCCGACCGGGTCGGCCGGCCTCTTCGTCGGAACGGCTCGCGGACCGGTTCGCAGGACCGGATCACGCGGCGGACCGGCGGCGAGGGGCACCCGGCTCGTCGCCAACAGGCAGAATCGGCACACTTTTTGATCTCCCCTGTACACCTACGTGTACGACCGTAGAGTGAAGTCGCTCACTCATGACAACTGGGGGAATCATGTCGCGCCGTGCTGTCGTCATCGGTGGGAGCGTGGCCGGCATGCTCGCCGCCGCGGCCCTGTCCCGGTCCGTGGACGACGTGATCGTGCTGGAGCGCGACGAACTGCCCGACGGTCCGCACCCGCGCAAACGAATCCCGCAGGCACGGCACGCCCACATCCTGCTGCCCAGCGGACGCGACGCCATCCAGGAGCTGCTTCCCGAAGCCGACGTACGTCAGCGTCTGCTCGCGTCGGGAGCTCACGAGCAGTCCATAACCGGCGTGCTGGGCTTCGGCGCGCAGGGCTGGTACCGGCGCTGGCCCACCGTGGCTGACGACCTGCTGCTCACCTGCTGCAGCCGCGACCTGCTCGACTCGATTCTGCGCGACGCCGTCCTCGGGACCACCCGGGTCACGGTCCGCCGTGCCGAGGCGCTGTCGCTGCTGGGAACCGCCGAGCGCGTCACCGGTGTACGCGTCCTCGCCGACGGCGCCGAGGAGGACCTGAGCGCCGACCTCGTCGTCGACGCGAGCGGACGGGGATCACGCGTCGAGCACTGGCTCGAAACGCTCGGCGTGACGGACATACCGACCGACGAGGTCGACTCGGGTCTCGTCTACGCCAGCCGGATCTTCCGCGTACCGAAGGGTGCGGAGGACTTCCCGCTGACACAGGTCGAGGCGGACCCCGGCGCCTCCCGGCCGGGGTGTTCCGCGAATCTGGTGCCGATCGAGGACGGTCGCTGGCTGGTCAGCGTCGCGGGCACCCGCGGCGGCGAACCCACCGCCGATCCCGAGGAGTTCACCGACTTCGCCCTCGGCCTGCGCCACCCGCTCGTCGGACAGCTCATCTCCGGCGCCGAGCCGCTCAGCGAGGTGTTCCTCAGCCGCAGCACCCGCAACAGGCGCCGCGAGTTCGAGAGGGCGGCCATGCCCGAGGGCCTGGTGGTGCTCGGTGACGCCGTCGCCACCTACAACCCCGTCTACGGCCAGGGCATGTCCGTCGCGGCCCTCGGTGCCCGGGCCCTGAGCCGGCGATTGCAGCAGGCCGACGTCACCGCTCCGGGCTTCGCCCGCGATGTCCAGCGCGCGGCCGCCCGATCCGTCTCCGCCGCCTACACGATGAGCACCTCCCAGGACCAGTGGTTCCCGGAGGTCGTCGGCAAGGCTCCGACGCTCGTGGACCGGCTTCTCAGCCGCTACATGGGCCGGATGGCACGCGTGGCCACCACCTCGTACGCCGTGTCCGCCGCGATGTGCAAGGTCATCATGCTCCAGGCCGACGCGAGCGGTCTCGTGCACCCCAAGCTGCTCCTCGCCACCTTGAAGGGGCCCGTCATGGGGCCCCTGACCGGGCCGCCGCTGACCCCCGAGGAGAGTGCCTTCCTCGACTCCGTGGGCCCGCTCGCCGTGTGACCGGTGTCCGCGGTACGGGCGTGGGCCCCGACGGTCCACGCCCGAGCGTTCGTCCGACGGTTCGCGCTGTGAGGCGTCTGCCCGACCGGCGGGCGGGCGGTTCGCGCTGTGAGGCGTCTGCCCGACCGGCGGGCAGGACAGCCGCGGCCCGGGCTGCGCCGGGTGCGGTCAGGACAGCTGTCGTACCGCGGTTCGCCGCGACTGGATCGCGGCGTCGACGATGGGTGTGCGCACCGCCTTGGACAGGCTCAGCAAGGACGGCTGGCCCGTGTCCAAGGACCGCGATGCGGCGGCGGACCGTCGCACGCGCGCGCTGACCGAGACCACCACATCGACGTCACCGACCGAGATGCCGATCGTGCCGGTCTCCGCGACGGGGCTCGGCGTCTCGGCGAGAGCGGCTACGGCGACCATCGCGGCCATCCCGATCACCTCGGCCTCGGCCGCACAGGACCCGGCGGCCAGCGCGTCCCGATAGGCGCGGCGCCGCACCTGGTCGTCGAGCTGTCCGGCCAGCCGCTTGAGGCCGTCGCGGATGGCCGTTTCCCGCGTGGTGAGCCGCAGTTCGACGTCACCGATCGTCCGCCACGACAGCGCCGCGACGCAGCGGCGACGGCTGGTCGGCCCCGTCAGCAGCCGGAACAGGGGACGCAGGCGTACGAACGTGACGGCGGAGTCGATGCGCGGACCGACGAGGGGAAGGATGTAGCCGGCCGAGGCCAGACAGGAACCGACGGCCACCAGCGGTGCGACGCTGGTGCTGAGACCGTCCCAGTGGTGCCCGAGCCAGTGAGCGGTCAGCGCGATGGACTTGACGACGCTGTAGGCGCTGGTGAACAGCCAGCCCAGCACGAGCAGGGCCAGCGAGCCGCGGGTCCAGCGCTTGACCTTCCGTATCCAGCGCCAGCACAACAGGGTCGTCGTCACCGCGGCCACCATGTGCGCCATCAGGTACAGCACGATCATCTCTCGGATGAACGGCGTCGAGGCGTAGTAGGTGTCGAAGTCGGCCCGGCGCTCGACCGGAGCGTTGCCCAGCGAGAACAGGACGCCCTCGGCGGCGATCACTCCCAGGTAGCTGAACAGCCAGGCCCGGGACGTGCGCCGCACCTGGACGGGGTCGCTGCCCCGCCAGTGCACGATGAGAATGAGAGAAGCCGCTCCGAAGGCGGTCACCGCGCCGTACGTCAGCGGCGCCGCCACATTCGGTATGTCCGTGAGGCTGTTGACGAGGGCGACGGTGGGCGGCGCGCCGAGCACGAAGCAGAGTCCGGACAACAGGATCACGGCACAGAACGACCGCTTGAGCGGGTCTCTCCAGTGGCGGCGCAGGTCGGGCAGCTGCGCGGCGAGTCCCATCCAGAGGACAGCCGCGGCCAGGTAGTAGATCAGTCCGTTCACATCGGGCCCAAAGGCATGCGCAGGCCGACCTCTTGATGCGCGCCGGGGCGCGGACCGGTGGCGGACATCGCACGGTTCGCCGGGGTGCGCGCGTCCCCGTCGCGCACCAACATGCGAATACCAGCCAGAAGTTGACCGCTCAAGGCCTTCTCCGTCCTGCGCCCGGTCCAGCGCCGGCTGTCCCCCGAAAACACCGCAAACCCCTGCTCCCCGTGTTCATGGGGCATACGGACGCTTGCCCGAGTGGCCTCCGGGGCGATGGTTCACCCGCGAGCCTGCCGTGCCCTTTCGGCCTTCTCATACTTGTTCACCCTAGCCACCTTGTCACCCACTCGAACTGTCGTCGGTGCAAAAGCGCATGCGCCAGGAGAGGCTTCGACCGGGCCCGGCACCGGCGAAGCGGTCGCTTTGGGCCGCATATCAGGCTGTACAGGCATCTGGCCGGCGTCACCCCCGCAGAACGCCGATGAGTCCCGCCACCGTCCGTACCATCGCCTCCCGTCCCACACTGAGGTACTTCCGTGAGTCCACGGCGTCGGGGCTGGCCGCGAGGAACTCCCGTATGGCGCCGGTCATCGCGATGTTCAGCGCGGTGCCGACGTTGACCTTGGCGATGCCGCCTTCGACGGCCGCCCGGAGCTCGCCGTCGGGCACCCCGGAGGAGCCGTGCAGGACGAGGGGGACGCCGAGGGAGGCGGCCAGGCGTTTGAGCAGCTCGTGGTCGAGGGAGGCGGTCCGGGTGGTCATCGCGTGCGAGCTGCCGATCGCCACGGCCAGCGCGTCCACACCGGAGTCGGCCACGAAGGCGCGGGCCTCCCTGGGGTCGGTACGGGCACCGGGCGCGTGCGCGTCCCGCGGCGGCTCACCGTTCTTGCCGCCGATCTCGCCCAACTCGGCCTCGATCCACAAGCCTTGGGCGTGCGCCCAGTCGGCGGCGGCCCGGGTCGCGGTGAGGTTCTCCTCGTACGGCAGACGCGACGCGTCGTACATGACGGAGCCGAACCCGGCACCGGGCGCCTGCCGCAGCAGGTCGTCGCTCTGTACATGGTCGAGGTGCAACGCGACGGGCACCGAGGCCCGTTCGGCGGCGGCGGTCGCGGCGCGGGCCAACGGGAGCAGTCGGCCGTAGCGGAACTTGACCACGTTCTCGCTGACTTGGAGCACGACGGGCGCGCCGGCGGACTCCGCGCCCGCGATCACGGCCTCGATGTGCTCCAGTGTGATGACGTTGAACGCGGCGACGGCGGTCCGCGTCGCGGCGGCCCTGGCGACCAGCTCACCAGTTGCTGCGAGGGGCACAACTCCTCCTTCTCCGTGGATGGTCGAGCCGACTCAGTGGCTGAGGATCACCGAGCGGGTGAGGTGACGCGGCTGGTCGGGGTCCAGGCCGCGTGCCGCGGCGACGGCGACCGCGAGCCGCTGGGCGCGGACGAGTTCGGCGAGCGGGTCGAGGCCGCCGTCCACCCACAACCCGCCGGTCCCCCGGACCTGTTCGGCCAGACCCTCGGGTGCCTCGCCGAGCATCCACGTGGCGGTGCCGTGGGTGGTGATGCTGATGGGACCGTGCCGGTACTCCATCGCCGGGTAGGCCTCGGTCCAGGAGAGGGACGCCTCCCGCATCTTGAGCGCGGCCTCGTTGGCGAGGCCGACGGTCCATCCGCGGCCCAGGAAGGTGAACTGCGAGCAGCCGACAAGTCCTTCGGGCAATGGTGTGCCGAGCGCGGTGCGCGCGTCGGCGACGACGGCGTCGCTGTGCAGACCGAGGTGGGCCCGCAGCAGGGTGAGCGCGGTGGTCGCGAACCGGGTCTGCACGACGGACCGCTCGTCGGCGAAGTCGAGCACCACGACGTCGTCCGCGGACTCCATCACGGGCGTGTGCGGATCGGCGGTGACGGCGGTCGTACGGGTGTGCCCGCGCAGCCGTCGGAGAAGTCCGAGCACTTCGGTGGTCGTCCCGGAGCGCGTCAGGGCGATCACGCGATCGTACGAGCGGCCCGCGGGGAACTCCGAGGCGGCGAAGGCGTCCGTCTCACCCAGCCCGGACTGTTCGCGCAGCACCGCCGCGGCCTGCGCCATGAAGAACGAGGTGCCGCATCCCACGATCGCGACCCGTTCCCCCGCCGCGGGCAGCGCGGCTTCGTGCACGGCCGCCTGCTCGGCGGCGCGGATCCAGCACTCGGGCTGGCTGCTCAGTTCGTCCTCGACATGGGTCATGCCGTACCCCTCCCACTGGTGCTCGTTCCTGCAAGATATAGCGAGCTTTCGAGCACAATCAAGCATTTGAGCGGAGGGGAGGTGCGTTAAGGTCGCGGAGGATCGAGGAACGGAGGGTGCGGATGTCGCGCGACGCCCGGTGGAAGGCGCTGCTGGAACTGCTCGTGGAGCGGGGCCGCCTGGATGTCGAGGAGGCCGCGACGCGGCTGGAGGTCTCGGCGGCCACGATCCGGCGCGACTTCGACCAGCTCGCCGAGCAGCAGATGCTCGTGCGCACCCGGGGCGGCGCGGTCGTGCACGGCGTCTCCTACGAACTGCCCCTGCGCTACAAGACGGCCCGCCACGCGTCAGAGAAGCAGCGCATCGCGAAGGCGGTGGCCGACCTCATCTCCCCCGGCGAGGCGGTGGGCCTGACGGGCGGCACCACGACGACCGAGGTCGCCCGCGCGCTCGCCGTACGTCCGGACCTGGCGTCGGGCTCCCCCGCGCTGACGGTCGTCACGAACGCGCTGAACATCGCGAACGAACTCGCCGTGCGCCCCCAGTTCAAGATCGTGGTGACCGGCGGGGTCGCCCGGCCGCAGTCGTACGAGCTCATCGGGCCGCTCGCGGACGGCGTGCTCGGGCAGATCACCCTCGATGTCGCGGTGCTCGGTGTGGTCGCCTTCGACGCCACGCACGGCGCCGCCGCCCACGACGAGGCGGAGGCCGCGATCAACCGCCTCCTGTGCGAGCGGGCCGAGCGCGTGATCGTCGCGGCCGACTCCAGCAAACTGGGGCAGCGCGCGTTCGCCCGTATCTGCGCGGCCGAGTCGGTGGGCACCCTCGTCACGGACGCGGCTGCGGGGCCCGAGACGATCGGGCGCTTCGAGGAGGCGGGGATCGAGGTCATGGCCGTATGACGTCGATCCCGTCGCCCGACTCCGAGGTCATCGCCGTACGCATGTGACGCCTCTCGTGACGGACGAGCCGCCCAAGGCGCCGACCGGTTTGACCCGCCGGGGTCCGCTCGCTTAGATGCTCCGGTCGACGTGAGGGCGATCGGGCGAAGAGCTGGGAGGCAGGCCGGAATGTGGGTCAGGCGGTCGCTCGGGCGACGGTTCGGGTGGCTGTGGACGGCCTACGCGGTCAGCACGCTGGGCACCTGGCTCGCGTTCGACGCGTTTCCCCTGATCGCGATTCTCGTGCTGCACGCCGGTCCGACCGAGGTGTCGGCGCTGGCCGCCGCGGGGCTGGCGGTGGGGGCGGCCGTCGCCGTTCCCCTCGGGCCGTGGATGGAGTTCCGTCGCAAACGGCCCGTGATGGTGACGATGGACCTGGTCCGGTTCGCGGCGCTGCTGAGCGTGCCCGCCTCGTTCGCGCTCGGCCGGCTGGGTTTCGCCCAGCTCCTGGTCGTGTCCGTGATCGTCGCGGCGGCCGACATCACCTTCAAGGCGGCCGGCGGTTCCTGTCTGAAGGAGCTCGTACGGCCGGAGGATCTCCTCGTCGCGAACGCGCGGTTCGAGTCCACCACTTGGACCGCCACCGTGCTCGGCCCACCGCTCGGCGGCGCGGCGATCGGCCTGTTCGGCCCGGTGATCACCGTGTTCGCCGACGCTGTGAGCTTCCTGCTCTCGGCCCTGGGAATCCGCGCCATCGGCGGGAAGGAGCAACCGCCCGAGCGCCCCGACACCCGGGCCCGGCTCCGCGCCCGCGACCTGCTCGAAGGCTGGCGGTACATCCTGACCAGCCCGGCCCTGCGCCCGTTGTTCTTCAACACCGTCCTGGTCAACGGCCTGATCCTGGCGGCCTCGCCCCTGCTCGCCACCCTCATGCTCGGCCGGCTCGGCTTCTCGCCCTGGCAGTACGGTCTCGCGTTCGGCGTGCCCTGTGTCGGAGGCCTGATCGGGTCACGTCTGGCCCGCCCGCTCGTCGCACGGTTCGGGCAGCACCGGGTCATGCGCGTCGCGGGCACCCTGCGGGCGTGCTGGCCGCTCGGTCTCGCCCTCGTCCGTCCCGGCGTCGCCGGGCTCGCGCTCGTCATGGGCGTGCAGTTCTGCCTGCTCGTCTGCATGGGCGTGTTCAACCCGGTGTTCGCGACCTACCGGCTCGAACGGACCGCCACGGACCGGACCGCCCGCACCCTGTCCGCGTGGTCGGTCACCAGCAACGCGACGATCGCGGCCCTCACCGCCCTGTGGGGCCTGCTGGCCGCCGCCACCGGCCCGCGCACGGCCGTCGCCGCCGCCGGCCTGCTCATCCTGACGACTCCCCTTCTACTCCCCCGGAACGACCGGGCGCCGCGGCCCGACCGCGAGCCGGCCGAGCTCCGCCCCACGCCGTAGCCACGCCGCCCCGCCCGCGTCCCGCACCCGTCCCACCCGGGTCTCGCGCGCGCCCATGCAGTCCCGGGTGAGCCGTCGCCGGGGCCTCATTTCCGGTGAACTCACCGGAAGCGGCCCGCGCCCGAGCGACGAGGCACGAGGCCCAACAGGCGGCACCCCGTGCCGCGCAGCCGCACGGGTCGGCGCGGGGCATGGCCAAGGGCCTCCTCGCCCGAACCGCTCGGTCTAAGCGAACGGCTCGACCCAGGAGGCTCCCTCGGGTGCCGACGGGCGACCCGTCAGCGTGCGCGCGGTTCCGCGCCGCCGGATTCGGCGCGGCCCGACGCGCGCAGTGTGCCCACGGTCTTGAGGAGCCGGTCGGCCGGATCGCGGAGCGTGGGATGGGCGAGGACCGTGTTCCGCAGACCGCGCACGGGCCTGCGCCACAGCCGGTGCGCCGCCGCCACCGGATGGGGACGGGCCGCGAACCCTTCGGCCACGCGCAGTTCACGGGTCTTGAGCCAGTCCTTGTACTCCTTGTCGCCGCGCCCCAGATCCAGCAGACTCACACCGTTGCGGCCGGCCGCCTCGGCGGTCCGCAGGTGCATCATCAGACCGGGCGAGTACCGGTGGAACTCCGGGTCGTACGCGGTGAACCAGGCCGCGAGCACCGTGCGCGACCGCGGTCCGAAGTGGGCGGCGACCGGCCGGTCCCCGGCGTAGAGCACGGACAGCACGCCGGTGAAGTGCTCCTCGCGGACGCCGAACAGGTGGTCCACCAGACCCACGATCCAGGGCCGCGCGAACCGGTCCATGCGTCCCGTCCGCCGGTACTGGGCGGACTTCCACTGCATGAGCGTGCGCAGCATCCGAGGGTCGCGCTCGTCGAAGACGAACCGCACCTCGCCCACGTCACGCCCGAGGCGCCGTTCCTTCTTCAGGGTCGTCTTCGCCTGGCCCGGGTAGGCGCTCCGCAGCCACTCCGGGTAGCCGCTGTCCCCCGGTTTCAGGTCCACGACCGGGGAGGCGAAGGTCCCAGTAACGTATCTGCCGAACGGCTTCTGCTCCTCGACGAGATGATCGAACTCGAAGATGGACAGCCCGCAGGCGCGCAGCACCTCCTGTGCGTCCCAGGTGACCCCGGGTCTGTGTACGAGGGCCTGGCAGTCGGAGAGTCCGAGGCCGATGGCTCTGCCGACGCCGAGGAGGTTGCGCTCGTACGGCAGGAAACCGACGGGCTCACCGTCCTCGCGCAACACCGCGACCTGCGCTCCGCCGCGAAACCTGGCGACCCCCGTCGCGAACTCCGGCGCCAGGAACGGATTGGCGTATTCGGGCGATGCGTCCATCGCCTCGTGCCAGGCCTCGCGCAACGGGACGCCGAGGCCGTCGAGCCTGTGGATCGTGATCTCCACCTCAGATCAACCGCCCTTCCGCGAGCGCTGCGAGGGATGTACTGGTCACAGCACAGGCCAGTAGGGCGTGTGGATCCTTGCTGATGGATCGCATGGGCGACAGCTCCCCCCATGACGCGCTGTCCGCGTCCTGCCACTTTTCTGATTTTTGCCGATCCGTGCCGCCCAAGGACTCGTCTCCCGGTCGAGGACCGAGATCCGAACCAATGGGCGGGGCTCAAACGTCGCGAAACAGTACGCACGCTGTCAAGGGTGCCTACAGCAACGAAAGAGTCCGGAACGGGAGACGAAGGCTTTGTCGTACTGGCGAACGACACCTGTCAGCCATGGGGCGAGCCCCGCGGGGGCCGGACTCCGATGCCCGCGGGCGCCTCGGCGGACGCCGTCTTCCCTGTGAGTGGACACCGCATGAACGTTCAAAAGGACGGCCGGTTAGCATATGAGCGCCACCTAGCTCGAAAGATGATTCTGTGACTGTCAACGACGACGCGTTCACCAACTGGAAGACCCGCGAAGAGATCGCGGAGTCGATGATCCCGATCATCGGGAGGCTGCACCGGGAGCAGGACGTCACGATCCTCCTGCACAGCCGCTCCCTGGTGAACAAGTCAGTGGTAAGCATCCTCAAGACCCACCGCTTCGCCCGGCAGATCGCCGGCGAGGAGCTCTCGGTCACCGACACCCTGCCGTTCCTGCGAGCGCTCACCACGCTCGACCTCGGCCCGTCCCAGATCGACCTCGGCATGCTCGCCGCGACGTACCGGACCGACGACCGCGGTCTGTCGGTCGAGGAGTTCACCGCCCTGGCCGTCGCCGGCGCCACGGGCGAGAACAAGATCGAGCGCCGCGAAGGACGCGACGTCGTCCTCTACGGCTTCGGTCGCATCGGCCGCCTCATCGCCCGCCTGCTCATCGAGAAGACCGGCTCCGGCAACGGCCTGCGGCTGCGTGCCATCGTCGTCCGCCAGGGCGGCGACCAGGACATCGTCAAGCGTGCCTCGCTGCTGCGCCGCGACTCCATCCACGGCCAGTTCCAGGGCACGATCACCGTCGACGAGGCGAACAGCACGATCATCGCCAACGGCAACGAGATCAAGGTGATCTACGCCAACGACCCGTCCGAGGTCGACTACACGACGTACGGCATCAAGGACGCCATCCTCGTCGACAACACCGGCAAGTGGCGCGATCGCGAGGGCCTCTCGAACCACCTGCGCCCCGGCATCGACAAGGTCGTCCTGACGGCTCCGGGCAAGGGCGACGTCCCCAACATCGTGCACGGCGTCAACCACGACATGATCAAGCCGGACGAGCAGATCCTGTCCTGCGCGTCCTGCACCACCAACGCGATCGTTCCGCCGCTGAAGGCGATGGCGGAGGAGTACGGCGTTCTGCGCGGCCACGTGGAGACCGTCCACTCGTTCACCAACGACCAGAACCTGCTGGACAATTACCACAGCTCCGACCGCCGGGGCCGCTCCGCGCCACTGAACATGGTCATCACCGAGACGGGTGCCGCCTCCGCGGTCGCCAAGGCGCTGCCCGACCTCAAGGCGCCGATCACCGGCAGTTCGATCCGCGTCCCGGTGCCGGACGTCTCGATCGCGATCCTCAGCCTGCGCCTGGGCCGCTCGACCACCCGCGAGGAGGTCCTCGACTACCTCCGCAACGTCTCGCTGACCTCGCCGCTCAAGCGCCAGATCGACTTCATCAGCGCCCCGGACGCGGTGTCCAGCGACTTCATCGGCTCGCGCCACGCCTCGATCGTCGACGCCGGCGCCACCAAGGTCGACGACGACAACGCGATCCTCTACCTCTGGTACGACAACGAATTCGGCTACTCCTGCCAGGTCATCCGTGTCGTCCAGCACGTCTCCGGGGTGGAGTACCCGACCTTCCCGGCTCCGGCGGTCTGAACGAGGAGCGACGCACGGTTCGCCGTCCTGGCAGGCAGGACGGCGAACCGCTGAGCCGCGGGGCGACAGGGAATCCCGTCCCATCGGGGTCCCGGTCGCCGTTTCGTTCATTGGGGCCTCACCCCGGCGCGCCCGCCGGTCGACCGTGAGGCCCCGTCCCGGCACACACCGGTTCCCCGTGCGGCCTCGCCCGCCACATCGGTCCACTCGCGGACCCTCGCCCGCCACATCGGATCGCTCGCGGGCCCTCGCCCGGCCACACCGGATCGCTCGCGAGCCCTCGCCCGGCCGACACCGGTTCCCGCGTGAGGTCTCGTCCTGCCCACACTGGTACGTTCCCGGCCCTCGCCCGTCGACGCTTTCGTGCACGGGTCTCGTCCGCCCACACCGGTTCACTCAGGGGTCTCCGCGCCCAGCCCACGCCGGTTTGATTCAGGGGCTCCGCCCTGCCCGGACCAGCGCGTTCGTTGGGACCTCGCCCGGCCCAGACCTGCACAATCGTGGAGCCTTGCCCGGCCCGCACCCGGGCATTCGTGGGGCCTCTCCGCTCACCTGCCGGCCCACCGCTTCCCTTGCTCCGAGCGTGGCAGCCGTCTAACGTGAGTTTGTGCCGCTAATAAACAAAACAGTTCCGCACAGCGTTGTGCCGGACCGATCCCTCACCCGACTCCGCATCACCCTCACCGCCTTCTTCGCCCTCGACGGCTTCGTCTTCGCCGGCTGGGTCGTCCGTATCCCCGCGATCAAGCACCAGACCGGGGCCTCCGCCGGCACCCTCGGACTCGCCCTCCTCGGCGTCTCCGCCGGCGCCGTGATCACCATGATGCTGACGGGACGGCTCTGCCGACGGTTCGGCAGTCACCCGGTGACCGTGGTCTGCGGGGTGTTGCTCTCCCTGAGCATCGTCCTGCCGCCGCTCGCCCATTCGGTGCCGGTCCTCGGTCTCGTCCTGCTGATCTTCGGCGCTGCCTACGGCGGTATCAACGTCGCCATGAACAGCGCGGCCGTCGATCTCGTGGCCGCGCTCCGACGCCCGGTGATGCCCAGCTTCCACGCGGCGTTCAGCCTGGGCGGCATGCTCGGAGCGGGGCTCGGTGGACTGGTCGCCGGGCAGCTGTCACCGACACGCCACCTGCTCGGGATCGCCGTCATCGGGCTGCTCGTGACCGGAGTCGCGGGACGCGCACTGCTCCGCCAGAACGTCCCGCCGCCACCGGATCGCCCACGGGGTGACGACCCCTCGGGGCAACCGCGTGTCGACATCCGCGTCCGCGGCCTGGTGGTCGTCTTCGGGCTGATCTCCCTGTGCACGGCGTACGGCGAAGGCGCACTCGCGGACTGGGGCGCGCTCCATCTGGAGCAGGACCTGGACGCGCACCCGGGGATCGCCGCCGCCGGGTACTCGTGTTTCGCCCTCGCCATGACGATCGGCCGCCTGAGCGGGACGGCACTGCTCGAACGGCTGGGCCGCACCCGCACGTTGGTCGCGGGCGGCACGACGGCCGCGCTCGGCATGCTGCTCGGTTCACTCGCGCCCTCCGTGTGGGTGGCGCTGCTCGGATTCGCCGTCACCGGGCTCGGCCTCGCCAACATCTTCCCCGTCGCGGTCGAACGGGCCGGCGCGCTCGCCGGAGCGAGCGGGGTCGCCGTCGCCTCCACCCTCGGGTACGGGGGCATGCTGCTCGGGCCGCCCGCGATCGGGTTCATGGCCGACTGGTACTCCTTGCCGACGGCCCTGACGAGCGTGGCGGCGCTGGCGGCCGTGGCCGCACTGATCGGCTTCGCGACACGCCGCGCCGCCGTGGGGTGAGAGGAGCGCGGAGCACCCCGCGCAGACAACGCGGGCACCTTGGGCGAGGAGCCCTGGGACACCGGGGCGAGGACGCCGGCACCCTGGGCAAGGGGCGCGCGGATACCAGGCCAGGACGCTGGCACCCCCGGGCGAGGAGAACGCGGACACCGGGCGAGGACGCCGGGCACCCCGGGCCAAGAGAACGCGGACACCGGGCGAGGGCGCGGGACACCCGGCGGGCAACGCGGGCACTCCCAGGCGAGGGGGCGCGGGGATCCCGCCGCAGGGGGCCGGGGTCCCCGTCGAGGGGCGCGGAGGCACCGGGCAAGGAGCACGCAGCGCTGAGGTGCCGACTCTGTGCGAGTCCACGTCCGAGGCTTGCACGCAGGCGTGCGAGGACAACAAGACCGGGCCAGCTCCCGTGCACCCAGGGACTCCACGCGGGCCTGCGGGAACGATTCAGGGGCGGGTGAGCTTGCGTACGGCGCACGCAGGGGCGCATGGACGCCGGCACATGGACGCCGGCACATGGACGCCGGCACATGGACGCCGGCAGATGGCCATGCGCGCCCCCGAGTCCGTCGAAGTCGGCTCCCCTCTCCCGCAGTTCCACCCCGCGCTGCCCGATATCACCCCGCGTCGGGCACACTCTCGGCATGGAGATTCGGGAGTTCGTGGAAACCCTGGACCGGGAGGGCCGGTCGCTGGTCGCCGCAGCCGAGGAGGCGGGCGTCGACGCCAAAGTCGCGACCTGCGCCGGCTGGCAGGTCAGGGATCTGGTGCGGCACACGGGCATGGTCCACCGCTGGGCCACCGCGTTCGTCGCCGAGGGACACACCTCGTACCACCCCGACGGTGGGCTGCCGGATCTGGACGGCGACGAACTGCTGACCTGGTTCCGTGAGGGACACCGGCTGCTGGTGGACACGCTGGCCGGCGCCTCGCCGGACGTACGGTGCTGGAGCTTCCTGTCGGCGCCCTCGCCGCTCGCCTTCTGGGCGCGCCGGCAGGCTCACGAGACCACCGTGCACCGGGTCGACGCCGAGTCGGCGCTCGGCGGGGAGCCGACCGCCGTCCCGCAGGACTTCGCGGTCGACGGGATCGACGAGTTGCTGCGCGGATTCCACGCGCGCGAGAAGAGCCGGGTGCGCACCGAGGAACCCCGCGTGCTGCGGGTGCGCGCGACCGACCGCCCGGACGCCGTGTGGACCGTGCGACTCTCCTCCGAGCCGCCGCAGAGCCAACGCGGCGAGCACGCGGCTGCGGACACGAACGAGGAAACGGACGTGAACGTGGACGTGGACTGCGAACTGGCGGGAACGGCCGCGCAGCTCTACCTCGCGCTGTGGAACCGCGTGCCGTTCCCGAGCGTGTCGGGCGACACCTCGCTCGCCACCCTGTGGCGGGAGAAGTCCGGCATCACCTGGAGCTGACGCACGCATCCGGAATCCGGGCCGCCCGGAGACGGGCGGCGGACGTCCGTTGCGCCAGGAACGGGCGTCCGTGGCCCGACGCCCAAGCCGAGTACGCCGAACACACCAAGCACGCCGAACATGCTGATCGCACCGATCGCGCCGATCGCACCGAGCCGGATCAGAACGATCAGCAAGGTCGACAGTGCGAAACAAACGGCCCGGTCACTCGCAGGAGGCCGCCGGGCCGCCCGCCAGCATCCGGCTGAGGACCGCGCGCTGCAACGGCAGTACCTCGCCGTGCAGTTCGCGCCCCTTCGGCGTGATGCACACGCGCACACCCCGCCGGTCCTCGGCACACATCCCGCGCGTCACGAGGCCGTCGTTCTCCAGACGCCCGATCAGCCGGGACAGGGCGCTCTGACTGAGATGGACCCGCTCGGAGATCTCCTGGACGCGGAAGGAGGTGCCGCCGTCCGCGGCGGTGCCCACCGCCAGCACGTCGAGAACCTCGAAGTCACTGGCGCCCAGGCCGTGTCGATGGAGCTCACGGTCGAGCTCGCAGACGGTGCGGGCATGCACCGCCAGGATGTCGCGCCACTGGTCCACGAGCCCTCGCTCGGCATTGTCCGCCGCCATGCGCGCACCGTAGCAAAAAATCAACTTTGTTGCATCGGAATTAAATGCACTTGCATTGAATGCATGTGCATGTACTGTCGACGCATGACCTCTCCGCTCACCCACCCCGTGCCCCAGGGACGCTGGACCCCCCGGCTGTGGGGCACCCTGCTGGTGCTCTGCGCCGCGATGTTCCTGGACGCGCTGGACGTGTCGATGGTCGGCGTCGCGCTGCCGTCCATCGGCTCCGAACTCGACCTGTCCACCTCGACGCTCCAATGGATCGTCAGCGGCTACATCCTGGGATACGGCGGGCTGCTGCTCCTCGGCGGACGCACCGCCGACCTGCTGGGCCGCCGCCAGGTCTTCCTGGTGGCTCTCGGGGTGTTCGCGCTCGCCTCGCTGCTCGGCGGACTCGTCGACTCGGGCCCCCTGCTGATCGCCAGCCGTTTCATCAAGGGTCTGAGCGCCGCGTTCACCGCACCCGCGGGCCTGTCGATCATCACCACGACGTTCGCCGAGGGCCCGCTGCGCAACCGCGCGCTCTCGATCTACACCACCTGCGCGGCCACCGGCTTCTCCATGGGCCTGGTCCTGTCCGGTCTGCTCACCGAGGCGAGCTGGCGGCTGACCATGCTGCTGCCCGCGCCCATCGCCGTCGTCGCGCTGCTCGTGGGATGGAAGCTCATCCCGCGCAGCGAACGCGAGAAGGACCACCGTGGTTACGACATCCCGGGCGCGATCATCGGTACCGCCTCCATGCTGCTGCTCGTCTTCACCGTCGTCCAGGCACCCCAGGCCGGCTGGGGATCGGCCCGGACCCTGCTGTCCTTCCTCGCCGTCGCCGTACTGCTCACCGTCTTCGTCGGCATCGAGCGACGCAGCCCGAGCCCTCTGATCCGGCTCGGCGTCCTGCGTTCCGGCAGCCAGATCCGGGCCCAGCTCGGCGCGATGGCGTTCTTCGGCTCGTACGTCGGATTCCAGTTCCTGGTGACGCTGTACATGCAGTCGCTGCTGGGCTGGTCGGCCCTGCACACCGCGCTCGCCTTCCTGCCGGCCGGCGCGCTGGTGGCGCTGTCCTCCACGAAGGTGGGGGCCGTCGTCGACCGGTTCGGCACACCCCGGCTCATCGCGACGGGCTTCGCCCTGATGGTCGTCGGGTACGCGCTCTTCCTGCGCGTCGACCTCGACCCGGTCTACGCGTCGGTCATCCTGCCGACCATGCTGCTGATCGGCGCCGCGTGCGCCCTGGTCTTCCCGTCCCTCAACATCCAGGCGACCAACGGCGTCGACGACCACGAGCAGGGCATGGTCTCGGGCCTGCTCAACACCTCCGTGCAGGTCGGCGGCGCGATCTTCCTCGCAGTCGTGACGGCCGTCGTCACCGCGAACTCCCCGGAGGGCTCCTCTCCCCAGGCCGTCCTCGACAGTTACCGGCCCGGCCTGATGGTGGTGACCGGCATCGCCCTCGCGGGTCTGCTGATCACGCTGCCCGGACTGCGGACACGGCGTCCGCGGGAGTCCGTCGTCGTCGCCCGGTCCGGCGAGGCCGGCCAGTCCGCCAAGTCCGCCCGGGAGGGGGCGGAGTCGGAGCGGGTCGCCGTCCGCGACTAGTAGTGCCTGGTCAGGTTGATATGGATGTTGGTATGTCGCGGTGGCAGGTGGGGCAGGCGCCGGTCCAGAGGGCGAGGAGTGTCTGCAGCTC
>NZ_JBVHQB010000025.1:0-135988 GCF_055567635.1 Streptomyces sp. NPDC026500
GCAGCGGGGCCACCCGCTCCCACAGGTCGTCAGGAACAAGATCGGCACGCACCCGGACACCCTGCCGACCAAGATCGACGAGCACAAGACCTGCGTCTCAACTCATTCTGAAACGATCAGTAAGGCGGGCCCGAGGGGATCGGGCAACCGTCCTAGACGCGGGCGGTGCCGGGGGCCGCCGACGGGCGGCGGCTCAGCCGCTCGCCGCACGGACAGGGGGCTGCGGCGCCCTGGGGTCCCTCAGTTCTTCAGCAGCGCGCAGACGAAATTCTCCTCGATCTTGCGCAGTTCCTTCAGCAGCTCCGGCTTCGTCGCCTGGTTCACCTGAGTGGTGAGCGAGAAGGTCAGGGACCGCCGGCCGTCGGGTGTGGCGGCGATCAGCTGGGTGTAGCCGGGGAAGTTGCCGGTGTGGCCGAGGACCACTCCACAGCGGGTGGTGTAGCGGAAGATCGCCTCTCCCGCCTTGTTCTCGCCGGGTCCCGCCGGCTCCGAGGCACCGTCGATCCAGCGGCGCTGCTCGCGCAGGGTGGCCGGGGAGATCAGGGCCCCGCCCGCGTAGCCGCGGATGAAGCGGGTCAGGTCCGCGGGAGTCGAGATGATCCCGCCCGACGCCCACACGCCCGACGCGCTGAGCACCTCGCTGACGTCCTCCGGGGGGGTCGGCGGCTGGACGTCGTAGCCGTGCATGTACGGCTCGGGCATCTCGTAGCCCTGCGGGAGGCTCGTGTCGCGCAGGCCGAGCGGCCGGTAGACGAGCCCGCGCAGCAACTGCTCGTAGCGCTTGCCGGTCGCCGCCTCGGCCATCAACGCGACCGCGATGTTGTCGGAGTTCGAGTACTTGTACTGCGATCCCGGCCGGAACAGCAGCGGCTCGCCGGCCACGTAGTCGAGCAGCCGGCGCGAGTCGAAGTGGTGGCGCGGATCGGCCGTCAAGATCTCGATGAACTCGGGACTCTGGGTGTAGTCGGGCAGCCCGCTGGTGTGGTTCAGCAGCTGGCGCAGCGTCACGGCGTGCCACTTCCGCGGCAGGGACGGCAGCCTGCGGCCGATGGTGTCGTCGAGGGAGAGCGCGCCCCTGTCCACCAGGCTCAGCGCCACGGCACCGCTGAACGCCTTCGCGGTACTGGCGATCCGCGTGTGGTCGTCGGGTCCGATCGGGCGGCCGCTGTCGATGTCGGCGACTCCGGCGCGCACGATGCGGGACTCGCCCTCGCGGCGCAGGACGGCGATGACACCGGGCGGGCCGCCGGGGCTGCGCACGAGCTCTTCGAGCTGCTTCTGCAGTGCCCGGTCGTGGTCGCGGTCCGCGGAGCCGGAGCCGGCGTCGGCCGGTGCGGACACGACGCCGGTCAGACAGGCGGCGGCCAGCAGGGCGCCGAGGGTCGGACGCAGTCGGGGGCGGCGGGGCAGTGGCATGGGTTTCTCCCGAGTCGGGCGGGGGCCGGGGCACGCCCAGCTTCGGCCCCGGGCGATCGACTCGCCTGCGCCGCTGCTGCATACGGAGGAGCGGGCCGCCCGGTGTTGGGCCGTCCGGCTCTCCTGGTGCGGGAGCCCCGGGTCGGGGAACCGATGAGTTTCGTGTGCGGACGAGGTCTACCCCACGGGCCTGTCCCCACGGGTCTGTCCCCACGGGCCTTTCCCGTCGGGCCCGTCCCCCACGGGCCTGTCCTACCGGGGGTGTCCCCACGGGCTGCCCTACCGGGGCTGTCTCCACGGGGCTGTCCTACCGGGGGTGTCCCCACGGGGCTGCCCTACGGGGGCTGTCCCACGGGTGTGTCCCCGCGGGTCGCCCCCACGGGCCTGTGCCCCCACGGGTCTGTCCCGTCGGGCCTGCCCCCACAGGTCTCCCCCTGAAGTGGACACGAGTTCTGAGGAGAATCGGATGACCGGCCAGACCTTCGACCTCGGGCCGCAGGCCCTGATCGTGGCGTGCCTCGCGGAGGGTGTCACGGACGCACAGCTCGACGGGGCGACCCCCTGTCCGAAGTACGCGGTGCACAACATGCTCGGGCATCTGACCGGACTGGCCGTCGCCTTCCGCGACGCCGGTCGCAAGGACCTGGGCTCCTCCACCGACACCAGCCCGACCGTCTCCGTGCCCGACATCGGACCCGGCTGGCGCGAGACCCTGCCGAAGGCGCTCGACGAATTCGCGGACGCCTGGCGGGACCCGGCCGCCTGGACCGGGACGACCCGTGCGGGCGGAGTGACGCTGCCGGGTGCGGTCGCGGCGGCGGTGGCCGCCGACGAACTGGTGGTGCACGGCTGGGACCTCGCGCGGGCCACCGGCCAGGAATACACGCCCGACGCAGCCGCCCTGCAGGCGTCGTACGGGTTCCTCAGTGCCGCGGCCGAGGACCCGACCCGGGGCGGGGGCATCTTCGGCCCCGTCGTCCCGGTACCCGACGACGGGCCGCTCCTCGACCGCGTGATCGGCCTCAGCGGCCGCGACCCGGGCTGGAAGCCGTAGCGGGGGAGCGGGAAGCGCGGAGCTGTCGTCCACCTTCGCTGAATCACGGAAGCACATGGATTCGGCGAAGGCGGAGGCGTCCTGAATCTCCGGTCTCGCCGTGGGCGGGCCGCACCGGGTTCCCTTGTCGTTGCCACCGTGCCGAGGGGTTGTACGGGCTGTCCGCCAGGCGTGCGGGCAGCCTGTGCGCGTACTCCGGGGGTGCGCACCTCTGCCCGGCCCGTCGGACCGCCGCCGACGCGGACCTGTTCCTCTTTGGGGTCGACCTCGACCAGCATCGCGAAAGCGAACACCCGATGTGCCTCACGTCCAAGGGTGCTACCCGGACCCGCCGATGCCTCGCGCCCCGCGCGTCACATCAAATTCCTTTGCCGGAAGCGTTGACGAAACACGGCCACGCTCCTACCTTCAACGCGTCGTACTTCGTACGTCATATATGAGACGCGATATGCGAGATCCGGGATCGATGTCCGCGAGGATGCCCGACTCCCGTGATCCGAGCCGTGAGACCAGAGAGGCGCGCATGACCTCTGTGCCCACCCCGATTCCGTCCCGCACGCAGTTCGTGCTGGAGGGGATCAAACACCGCATCCTCACCGGGCAGTTGACCCCGGGACAGGCTTTGGTCGAGACCGACCTCGCCGCACAGTTCGGGGTGTCCAAGACCCCTGTGCGCGAGGCGCTCAAGACCCTGGCCGGCACCGGGCTCGTCGTGATGAACCAGTACAAGGGCGTCACGGTGCGCATGGTGGACGCGGACATGGCGCGCGAGGTGTACGACGTGCGGCTGCTCCTCGAACCCGAGGCGCTGCGTCGGGTGGTGCGTCGCGGAGCCTCCCTCGACGCCGCCCGGGACGCGCTCACCCGTGCCGACGACGCCGCCGACACCGCCGAACGGTCGCTGGCCAACCGGGAGTTCCACCGCGCCCTGTACGTGCCCTGCGGCAATCCGCTGCTCGGCCGGATGCTCGACGAGGTGCGCGACCAGGCCGCCCTCGTCTCGGCCGTCGCCTGGGCGTCCGATCCCTCCTGGGAGCGGGAGGCCGGCGAGCACCGGGAGATCCTGCGCCTCGCCCTCGACGGGGACGCCGACGGCGCGGCCGGAGCGCTGCACGCGCACATCGCGTCGTTCGTACAACGGGCCTTCCCCCAGGGCCAGGAAGAGGACGGGCAGGAATGACAGCGACGTTCGAGACCCAGCGGGCGGCACTCGCCGAGGTCGTGGCGATCCCGGTGACCCCGTTCGCCGAGGACGGCACGATCGACCGGGACACCCACCGGGCCCTGCTGCGCCGACTGATCGACGGCGGTGTCCGTACCCTCACCCCGAACGGCAACACCGGGGAGTTCTACGCCCTCACCCCCGAAGAGCGCGGGCTCGTCACCGAGTTGACCATCGAGGAGGCCGGCGACCGCGCGGTCGTCCTCGTCGGTGTCGGGCACGATGTGCCGACCGCCGTCGCCTCCGCGCGGCACGCCCGTGCCCTCGGCGCACCGATGGTGATGGTCCATCAGCCCGTGCACCCCTATGTCTCGGAGGGCGGCTGGGTCGACTACCACCGGGCCATCGCCGATTCCGTGCCGGAGCTGGGCGTCGTGCCGTACATCCGCAATCCCGGGCTCGCGGGTGCGCGGCTCGCGGAACTCGCGGACGCCTGTCCGAACGTCATCGGTGTGAAGTACGCCGTTCCCGACGCGGCGCGCTTCGCGTCCTTCGCGCGGGACGCCGGGCTCGAACGGTTCGTGTGGGTGGCCGGACTCGCCGAGCCGTACGCTCCCTCGTACTTCTCGGCCGGCGCCACCGGCTTCACCTCGGGCCTGGTGAACGTCGCCCCGGCCGTCTCGCTGAACATGATCGAGGCGCTCCGGTCCGGTGACTACCCGGCCGCGATGAAGGTCTGGGAGCAGATCCGCCGCTTCGAGGAACTGCGCGCCGCCAACGCCTCCGCGAACAACGTCACCGTGGTCAAGGAGGCCCTGTCCTCGCTCGGTCTGTGCCGCCGTGACGTCCGCCCGCCGAGCAAGCCGCTGCCCGCGAGCGAGCGTTCCGAGGTCGCCGCCATAGCCGCCGGATGGTCCCTGTGAAACGGCCCGAGGACCTCAGAAGCCATCAGTGGTACGGCACCGACGGGCTCCGTTCGTTCAGTCACCGGGCCAGGACCCGGCAGCTCGGCTACCTCCCCGAGGAGCACCTGGGCAAGCCGGTCATCGCGATCCTCAACACCTGGTCCGACATCAACCCGTGCCATGTGCACCTGCGCGACCGTGCCCAGGCCGTGAAGCGGGGCGTGTGGCAGGCCGGCGGATTCCCGCTCGAATTCCCGGTGTCCACGCTGAGCGAGACCTTCCAGAAGCCGACCCCGATGCTCTACCGCAACCTGCTCGCGATGGAGACCGAGGAACTGCTGCGGTCGTATCCGGTGGACGGGGCCGTGCTGATGGGCGGCTGCGACAAGACCACGCCGGCGCTGCTCATGGGGGCCGCCTCGGTCGATCTGCCGACCGTCTTCGTGCCCGCCGGGCCGATGCTCCCGGGTCACTGGCGCAATGAGGTCCTCGGCTCCGGCACCGACATGTGGAAGTACTGGGACGACAAGCGCGCCGGTCTCATCGGGGACTGCGAGATGACCGAGCTGGAGAGCGGGCTCGCCCGGTCGCCGGGGCACTGCATGACGATGGGCACCGCGTCCACGCTCACGGCCGCGGCCGAGGCGCTCGGCGTCACCGTGCCCGGCGCGTCGAGCATCCCCGCCGTCGACTCCGGACACGACCGGATGGCCGCCGCGGCGGGGCTCAGGATCGTCGAACTCGTCCACAAGGACCGGACGTTGTCCGACATCCTCACCGCGGACGCTTTCACGGACGCGGTGACGACGGTGCTCGGTCTCGGCGGTTCGACGAACGCCGTGATCCATCTGATCGCCATGGCCGGACGGGCCGGAGTCTCCCTCACGCTGGACGACTTCGACCGGATCGCCCGGACGGTGCCGGTCCTCGCCAACGTCCGGCCCGGTGGACGGACGTACCTCATGGAGGACTTCCACTTCGCCGGCGGACTGCCCGGGTTCCTGTCGCGGATCACCGATCTGCTGCACCTGGACCGGCCCACGGTCTCCCACGACAGCCTGCGCGAGCAGCTGGCGGGCGCCCGGGTGCACAACGACGACGTCATCCGCACCCGGGAGAACCCGGTCGCGGCCGAGGGCGGAGTGGCCGTCCTGCGCGGCAACCTCTGCCCCGACGGCGCCGTCATCAAGCACATCGCCGCCGAGCCGCGGCTGCTCAAGCACACCGGTCCCGCGGTCGTCTTCGACGACTACCGCACGATGCAGCGGACCATCAACGACCCCTCGCTCGGCATCACCGCGGACAGCGTCCTCGTGCTGCGGGGCTCCGGCCCCAAGGGCGGTCCGGGAATGCCCGAGTACGGGATGCTGCCCATCCCCGACCACCTGCTGAAGCAAGGTGTGCGGGACATGGTGCGGATCTCCGACGCCCGGATGAGCGGCACGAGTTACGGCGCGTGCGTGCTGCACGTGGCGCCCGAGTCGTACGTCGGCGGCCCGCTCGCCCTCGTGCGCGACGGGGACCCGATCACCCTCGACGTCGAGGCAAGGTCACTCCGACTCCACGTGGACGACGCGGAGCTGGAGCGCAGGCGGGCCGATTGGACTCCGCCGCCCGTCCGGTACGAGCGCGGCTACGGCGCGCTCTACAACGAGCAGATCACCCAGGCCGACACCGGCTGCGACTTCGCGTTCCTGGCCCGGCCGGGCAAGGTGCCGGACCCGTACGCGGGCTGAACGACCCACGGCCGAGCCCCACTCGGCCGGAAATCTCGAACGGTCAGCACGTCGAACGGCCACTACGTCGATCGGCCAGTGACTCGACCAGATCTTCCGAACGGTCAGTACCCGAACGGCCGGATCTCCCGAACAGCCAGCAACCCGAACACCGTAAGCGAAGCGACCGGCCTCGTTCATCGAGTAAGCGCTTCCTACGGACCAGCAAGTGCTCCACGGCACCCGCTAGAACGGAGAACAGTCATGGCCCAAGCCGCAGCCGTGGCGAAACCGCCCGCGCCACCCCGGCGGCGCCGTGCTTCCGCGACCCCGCGCAGGCTTCCGTATCTGCTGATCGCCCCTGCGGCTCTGCTGATGCTCGGCTTCATCGCCTACCCCGTCATCAGCGTCTTCTACTACAGCCTGCAGAACTACAACCCCACCAAACCGTGGCGCAACGGCTACGCGGGCTTCGGCAACTTCACGCACGCCTTCACCGAAGACCCCCAGTTCTGGGACACGCTGACCTTCAGCGCGAAGTGGGTCGTCGTCGAGGTCGGTCTCCAGCTCCTGTTCGGCCTGGCGCTCGCGCTGATCGTCAACCAGACCTTCGCCGGGCGGGCGTTCGGGCGCGCGCTGGTCTTCTCGCCGTGGGCCGTCTCCGGGGTGCTGACCTCCGCGATCTGGGTGCTGCTCTACAACTCCCAGACGGGCATCACCCGATACCTCGCCGACGCCGGCATCGGCTCGTACGGGACAAGCTGGCTGTCGGACACCTCCACCGTCTTCCCGGCGGCCGTGGTCGCCGACCTGTGGCGCGGGGTCCCTTTCTTCGCGATCCTGATCCTCGCCGACCTCCAGTCCGTCTCCAAGGACCTGTACGAGGCCGCCGAGGTCGACGGAGCGAGCCGCGTCCGGCAGTTCCTGCACATCACGCTGCCGCACCTCAAGGACGCGATCATCCTCTCCACGCTGCTGCGCGCGGTGTGGGAGTTCAACAACGTCGACCTGCTCTACACCCTGACCGGCGGTGGACCCGCGGGCGAGACGACGACCCTCCCGCTCTACATCGCCAACACCAGTGTCGACGCCCACAACTTCGGCTACGCGTCGGCCCTCACCACGGTCGCGTTCGTGATTCTGCTGTTCTGCTCGATCGTCTATCTGCGACTGAGCAAGTTCGGAGGCGGGGACAAGTGATCACCAAGGACGCCGGGACGATCGCCCCGGCCGCACCCGCCCCGCCCTACGAGGAGCCCCGCCCGCGCGAACGGAAGAAGCACCGCGCCTGGGACGAGGTCCCGCGCTGGCACATCTATCTCCCCCTCGGCATCTACCTGCTCTTCACCCTGATCCCCTTCTACTGGATCCTGCTCTTCGCGCTGCGCCCCGCGGGGTCGACCTCCCTCGTGCCCTGGCCCATGACCTTCGAACACTTCGACAAGGTGTGGACCGAGCGCAGCTTCGGCACCTACTTCCAGAACAGCGTGCTCATCGCCGTCGCCACCCTGGTGATGACCACCCTCGTCGCGCTCGCCGGCGGCTACGCGCTCGCCCGCTTCGACTTCAGGCTCAAGCGCGGCTTCATGCTCGCGCTGCTCTGCTCGCAGTTCGTGCCGGGCGCGCTGCTCCTGGTCCCGCTCTTCCAGATCTTCGCCGAGCTGCGGATGATCAACTCGCTGGCCAGCGTCATCATCGCCGAGACGGTCTTCCAGCTGCCGCTGTCGATGATCCTGATCAGCGGGTTCATCAGGAACGTGCCGTACTCCCTCGAAGAGGCCGCCTGGGTGGACGGCTGCAACCGCTTCGACGCCTTCCGGATCGTCGTCCTCCCGCTGCTGCGGCCCGGGCTGATCGCCGTCGGCTCCTTCGCCTTCGTGCACGCCTGGAACCACTTCCTGTTCGCCCTGATGTTCCTCAGCGACCAGAGCAAGCAGACCATCCCGGTCGGCCTCAACACCCTGCTGAGCTCGGACAGCGTCGATCTGGGCGCGCTCGCCGCGGGCGGCATCATCGCCGCCGTCCCCGTGGTCGTCGTCTTCGCCTTCATCCAGAAATGGCTGATCACCGGATTCAGCGCCGGGGCGGTGAAGGGATGACGACCACCTCGCACCAGCAGGTCCGTCCCCTGGACGGAGACGGCCTCCGTGACGTGAGCGGAGACGGCCCGCGGACCGCGCCCGCCGCAGCGCCGGCCGGCACGACCGCGCCCGGACTCCCGCTGCCCGTCGTCCTCGCGGGCGCCCGCGGCCACGGCCGCTGGCACCTGGACAACATCCGCCGTCTCCAGGACAAGGGCCTGGTGCGTCTCGTCGGGGTCTGCGAGCTGACCCCGCTCACCGAGGACGAGCTGGCCGGCCGGCATGTCCAGCAGTCCGCGGACTTCGGGGCCCTCCTCGACTCGACCGGCGCCGCCGTCGCGGTGATCTGCACCCCCATCCCCACCCACACCGACCTCGCGCTGACCGCCGCCCGCAAGGGCGTCCACCTGCTCCTGGAGAAGCCGCCCGCGCCCTCCTACGCCGAGTTCCGGCGGATGGCCGAGGGGGTCGCGGCGGCCGGAGTGGTCTGCCAGATCGGCTTCCAGTCGCTCGGCTCGCACGCCGTACCCGCCATCAGGAAACTGATCACCGAGGGCGGGCTCGGCCGGGCGACAGGCATCGGCGGGGCAGGGGCGTGGGCGCGCGACGAGGCGTACTACCGGCGCGCGCCCTGGGCGGGAAAGCGGCGGCTCGACGGCGTGGACGTGGTCGACGGTGTCCTGACGAACCCGCTGGCCCACGTCGTCGCCACGGCCCTCGCGCTGGACGGTTCGACCCGTGCCGAGGACGTCACCGACATCCGGACCGAGCTGCTGCGCGCCAACGACATCGAGTCCGACGACACCTCGTGCGTGGGGATCACGACCACCGGGAGCCGGATCACGGTCGCCGCGACGCTCTGCGCCGAACGCCCCGGCGAACCGTATGTCCTGGTGCACGGCACCGGCGGCCGGATCACCTTCTGGTACAAGCAGGACCGGGTCCTCGTGCAGCGGTGCGGGCGCGGCCCCGAGGAGATCGAGTACGGCCGTACGGACCTGCTGGAGAACCTCGTCGAGCATCTGACGGACGGCGCCGAGCTGCTGGTCGCGCCCGAGTCGACGGGCGCCTTCATGAAGGTCGTCGAAGCGATCCGGCGGGCGCCCGACCCGATCGCGCTGCCCCCGCACGCCTGGGAACTGCTCCGGGGCGAGAACCGCCGCGTGGTGCGCGGGGTCGACGGATTCGTCGCGGCGGCCGCCGACACCCTCGCCCTCTACTCCGAGCTGGGCGCCTCCTGGGCCCTCCCGAAAGAGGTGAGCACCCGATGAACAACGACTCGCTGGTCCTGCGGATCGGCGGCCGCCCCGTCGGCCGCTACGTCACCCGGCCCGCACTGCCGGCCCGGCTCTCCCCGCGTCCGTATCTGCACCCCGTCACCACCCTGGCCGGCACGGCCGTCACCGAGCTCAGCCCGGCCGACCACGCACACCACCTCGGCGTCGGTGTAGCCGTACCCGACGTCGAGGGACACAACTTCTGGGGCGGGCGCACCTACGTCCGCGACCAGGGACCGACCGAGCTCGACAACCACGGATCCCAGCGGCACATCGGTTTCCAGCTGCGCGACCCGGACGGCTTCGTGGAGGAGCTGCGCTGGATGGCCGCGGGCACCGAGCTGCTGCGCGAACGCCGTACGGTCGCGGCCGTCGGACTCACCGACTCCGCCTGGGCGCTGGACTTCACCTTCTCGCTCACCAATGTCACCGCGCGCGGGCTCTCCCTCGGCAGCCCGGCCACCAACGGACGGCCGGGCGCGGCGTACGGGGGCTTCTTCTGGCGGGCCCGCAAGGAACCGGACGCCCCGCGCGTGTTCACCGCCGACGCCGAGGGCGAGGAGGCGGTCCACGCACGTCCCGCCGACTGGATCGCGCTCGCCGGCGACGGCTGGACGCTCGTCCTCGCCGGGGGGACCGGCGCGACGCGCCGCGACCCGTGGTTCGTCCGCACCGCCCAGTACCCGGGCGTCGGCTCCTCCCTCGCCCACGAGAAGCGGCTCACCGTCGAGGCGGGCGGCACGCTCGTACGCCGGGTCGTCACCGTCGTCGCCGACGGCACCCTCGACCGGGCCGGGGCCGCCGCGCTGGTCCGCAAGGCGGTGAGCCCCTGATGGCCCTGCACTCCGCCGACCTGGGTGACGGCACCTACCGCAACCCCGTCCTCGACGCCGACTGGTCCGACCCCGATCTGCTGCGCGTCGGCGACGACTTCTACCTCACCGCCTCCAGCTTCGGCCGCGTCCCCGGTCTGCCCCTGCTGCACTCACGGGACCTGGTCAACTGGACGCTCGTCGGACACGCTCTCCAACGCCTGGAACCCGCAAGCGAGTTCAGGAGTCCACGGCCCGACTGCGGTGTGTGGGCGCCCTCTCTGCGCCACCACGACGACCGTTTCTGGATCTTCTGGGGCGACCCCGACCACGGCATCTTCCAGGTCAACGCCCCCCAGATCAGAGGCCCTTGGACCCGGCCGCAGCTGGTGAAGGAGGGCAGCGGACTCATCGACCCCTGCCCGCTGTGGGACGAGGAGACCGGCGAGGCGTATCTCGTGCACGCCTGGGCCAAGTCCCGTTCGGGAGTGAAGAACCGGCTCACCGGACACCGGATGCGACCCGACGGCACCGGGCTGCTCGACGAGGGAAAGGTGATCGTCGACGCCGACCTGATTCCCGGCTGGTTCACCCTCGAAGGCCCCAAGGCCTACCGGCACGACGGCTGGTTCTGGATCTTCGCGCCCGCCGGGGGAGTCGAGACCGGCTGGCAGGGCGCCTTCCGCTCACGCGGCTTCTTCGGGCCCTACGAGGAGCGGGTGGTGCTGGAACAGGGGAACACCCGGGTCAACGGCCCGCACCAGGGCGGCTGGGTGCGCACGTCGGCGGGCGAGGACTGGTTCGCGCACTTCCAGCAGCGCGGGCCCTACGGGCGGGTGGTCCACCTCCAGCCGATGCGCTGGGGCGCGGACGGCTGGCCGGTGCTCGGAGACCGGGGCGCCCCCGTCGCCGTACACCGGAAGCCGGAACTGCCGGCGCAGCCGCCGTCCGCGCCCGCCACCGACGACGACTTCCCCGGCGGCCGCTTCGGGCGCCAGTGGCAGTGGACCGCCAACCCGCAGGACGGCTGGGCCACCCAGCACTCCGGCGACGGACTCCGGCTGAGCTGTGTCCGTACGGAGGGCGCGCACGACCTGCGCGGACTGCCCCACGTCCTCACCCAGCGGATGCCGGGTGCGGCCGCCACCGTCCAGGTCGACCTGCGCCTCGACAGCCAGGAGCCCGGGGCACGGGCCGGGCTCGTGGTGCTGGGGGACGCGTTCTGCTGGATCGGACTCCAGCGCGAGCCGGACGGATCGGTACGGCTCGTGCACCGGTTCGCCGAGACGGTCGCCGGGGCGGCACCCACCGCGTGCTCGGGGCCGTGCGAGAGCGAGCGCGACGCCGCCCCCGCACGGACCGCGCCCGAGGGCCGGGCCCGGCTGTGGATCGAGATCGGCGCGGGCGCCCGCTGTCGTTTCTCCTACGACGTCGGTGGCGGCCGGCAGCCCTCGGGGCAGGTCTTCGCCGCGACCGGCCGGCGCTGGGTCGGCGCCCTGCTCGGCCTGTTCGCGCTCGCGCCGGCCGGCGGGGGACACGCCGGCGCCGCCTCGTTCACGCGTTTTCGTGTCACCGCGCCCACCTGAGGGTCACTTCCCGCCGTTCGTCCGCCTGTTGGGAGCCGCAATGACGCACCTCCGTAGCAAGCGCTTGCCGGATGTGGAGGGAAGGGTTCGTCCCTTCCGGAAGCAGCCGGGTGCCGATCTCTTAGGACACCTGAACGGCCCCACAACCCTGTTGGATCCAGAAGAAGAAGAGAGCCGACCAATGAAGATCAGCCGACAGAAGATCAGCCCACTGGGGACCGGCCCGGTCAAGACCGGTGCCCGTGGAGCCAGGCGCGCGGCCATGGCCGTCGCCCTCGGTTCCGTGCTCGCCCTGAGCGTCACCGCCTGTGGTGACAACGGCAGCGGCAGCGCGGGGGACAAGGGCACCGAGGGCTCCGGCAAGGGCGAGATCACCTTCTGGGACAACAACGGCGGTGTCCGCACCGACATCTGGAAGCAGATCATCGCCGACTTCGAGAAGAAGTACCCGGACATCAAGGTCAACTACGTCGGCATCCCGGCGGCCAGTGCCCAGTCCAAGTACGACACCGCCATCCAGGGCGGCGGCCTGCCCGACGTCGGCGGCGTGGGCACCGCGATGCTCGCCGAGGTCGCCGTCCAGGGAGCGCTGGAGCCGCTGGACAGCAGGATCGAGAAGAGCTCGCTGCAGGGCAGGCTGAGCCAGAACCTGCTGGACGTCAGCCGGGCCGCGGGCGGCGGCGACACGCTGTACCAGGTGCCGACCTCCGCCAACAACGGCACGCTCTGGTACCGCACCGACCTGTTCAAGGCGGCGGGCCTGGACGCTCCGACCTCCTGGTCGAAGTTCTACGACGCCGCCACGAAGCTCACCGACAAGGGCAAGAACAAGTTCGGCTTCACCATCCGCGGCGGTGAGGGCTCCATCGCCCCGGCGCTGGACGCGGCGTACGGCCAGAGCGGCATCACCTCCTTCTGGAACGGCGACAAGACCACCGTCAACGACCCGAAGAACGTTGCGGCCCTGGCGAAGTACGTCGCCCTGTACAAGAAGGTCACCCCGTCCGCCGACGTCAACAACGACTTCACCAAGATGGTCGCGCAGTGGGACAGCGGCACCATCGGCATGCTGAGCCACAATCTCGGTTCCTACCAGGACCACCTGAAGGCGCTCGGGGCCGGCAAGTTCCGTGGCATCCCGAACCCCACGCAGGACGACGGCACGCGCGTACAGATCTCCAACCCGGTCGACGGGCTGAGCCTGTTCAAGTCCGGCAAGAACAAGGCGGCCGCCTGGAAGTTCATCGAGTTCGCCGTCTCGGCGGCGGAGAACTCGAAGTTCAACGAGTCCGCGGGCCAGGTGCCGGCGAACACCGACGCCGCCAAGGACGCGTGGATCCAGCAGGCCGAGCCGACCAAGCTGGCCGCCGAGGCGCTGAACGGCACCGGCACCAAGATCGTGCAGCTGCCGTACTACCTGCCCGACTGGAACACCATCTCCAAGGCCGACAACGAGCCGAGCTTCCAGAAGGTGCTGCTCGGCAAGATGAGCGCGAAGGACTTCCTGGACTCGCTGGCCGACCAGCTGAACAAGGCGCAGGCCGACTGGAAGGCCCACCACTAGTCCGGTGCACCCGCCGTGGCCGGCCGTGCCCGACCACGGCGGGTGGCCCCTCACCCCTGTCGAACCTCTGTCGAAAGGCACACCCCCGTGTCCCTCACGCGCAGACAGGTCACCTCGGCGGCCGTGGCCGCCTTACCGCTCACGGTCGCCGCGACGGGCCCCGCGTCCGCCGCCCCGCACCGCCGGTCGCGCACTCTCCACATCGCCGGCGACTCCACCGCAGCCCAGAAGTACGCCGACGCCGCACCCGAGACGGGGTGGGGCATGGCGCTCCCGTTCTTCCTCCACGAGGACGTCGTGGTCGCCAACCACGCGGTGAACGGCCGTAGTTCGAAGAGTTTCATCGACGAGGGACGTCTCGGCGCGATCCTCGACGTGATCCGGCCCGGCGACCTCCTGCTCGTCCAGTTCGGGCACAACGACGAGAAGACCGCCGACCCGACGCGCTACACCGAGCCGTGGACGACGTTCCAGGACTGTCTGCGGCAGTACATCGAGGGGGCGCGGGCCCGGGGTGCCGGGCCGGTGCTCGCCACCCCGGTGGAGCGCAGAAAGTTCGACGCGGACGGCAACGCCGTGCCGACGCACGGCGACTACCCCGCGTCGATGCGCGCGCTCGCCGCGGACGAGCACGTGGCGCTCCTCGACATCCAGGCCCAGTCACTCGCCCTGTGGCAGCGACTCGGCGTGGAGGAGACGAAGAACTACTTCAACTGGACCGCGACCGAACAGGACAACACGCACTTCAACCCGCCCGGTGCCATAGCCGTGGCCCGTCTCGTCGCGGCGGGACTGCTGCACGGCCGGGTGCTCACGCCCCGGGACGTACGCCGCCTCGACGCGGAGATACCCGAGTCCTGGATCACCTGGCCGACAGCCTGAACCCCTGAGTCCCTGAACCCCTGAGTCGCTGAACCCCAGAGTCCCTGAACCCCCGAACACCCGAGTCCTTGAGTCGAAGGAAAGAGAGCCGCACCATGAACACACAGAACTGGCATGGGCATGTCACCGAGTGGAGTGCGATCACGGCGCGCCGAGCGGCCGTGCTGATCGGCTGCACCGCGCTCGTGCTCGCCGTCACCGGCACCACCGCCGAGGCCGGGCCCCGCGAGCTCGGCCGGCAGACGCTCGCCGCGGGCGACGGCTGGGCGTCCGAGGGGACCGGTACGACCGGCGGCTCTGCCGCCGGGGCCGCGCAGGTCAGCACGGTCACGACCTGGGCGGAGTTCAAGGCCGCGCTCGCCGCGGGCGGCAGCGCGCCGAAGATCATCAAGGTCAGGGGCACGATCGACGCCAACGCCGAGGGCTGCGACTCCTTCGCGGCGCCCGGCTACGACTTCGCCCGGTACCTCGCCGACTACGACCCCGCCGTGTGGGGCTACGACCAGGTGGTCAGCGGTGAACAGGAGGATCTGCGCGCCGCCTCCGCCGCCGACCAGGACACCGCCATCAAGGCGTACGTCCCCGCCAACACCACCATCGTCGGCATCGGCCGGAACGCGGGCTTCAAGGGCGCGAGCCTCCAGATCAAGGACGTCGACAACGTCATCGTCCGCAACCTCGCCTTCGAGAGCCCCCTCGACTGCTTCCCCCAGTGGGACCCCACCGACGGCGACACCGGCAACTGGAACTCCGAGTACGACAGCGCGGTCATCTACGGAGCCACGCATGTCTGGCTCGACCACAACACGTTCACCGACGGAGACCACCCGGACAGCTCGCTGCCGACGTACTACGGCCGGATCTACGAACAGCACGACGGCGAACTGGACATCGTCAAGGGCGCCGACTACGTGACCGCCTCCTGGAACGTCTTCGCCGACCACGACAAGACCATCCTGATCGGCAACAGCGACAGCGTGTCGACCGCCGCCGTGGACCGCGGCCACCTGAAGGTCACCCTCCACCACAACCTGTTCACCGGCCTCGTCGAGCGCGCCCCGCGCGTCCGGTTCGGACAAGTGGACTCCTACAACAACCACTTCGTGGCCGACTCCTCGTACGGCTACAGCTACGGCATCGGCATGGAGTCCCAACTCGTCGCCGAGCACAACGCGTTCACGCTGCCGGACTCGGTCAGCGCCGCCACGGTCCTGAAGAAGTGGAAGGAGGCGCCGCTGTCCGCCACCGACAACTACGTCAACGGCGTACTGACCGATCTGATCGCCGTGCACAACGCGGAGATCCCGGCCGAGACGCTCCAGTCCGGTGCCGGCTGGACACCGGTACTGCGGACGAAGGTCGACCCGCCGAGGGCCGTTCCCGGCATCGTCGACGACCGCGCGGGCGCGGGAAAGATCTGCTGACCATGGCCGGACACCCCGTCAGCAGAAGGGCGTTCGCCGCCGCGAGCACCGGAGCCGCACTGGCTCTCGGGCTCGCGGCCCCCGCCCGCGCCACCGGGCGCCCGCCCTTCGGACGCCACGGTTCGCCGTCCGCGCGGCTCGACGCGAAGACGCTGTACGTCCACCCCGGCGGCCTCGGCGACCACACCACCGTGCAGGCCGCCGTGACCGCCGCGACCGGAGCCGGATACACCCTGGTCATCGCACCCGGCGTGTACCGCGAGACCGTCTCGGTCGGAACGGTCGACCCGGCGACCGGCCGGCCCGGCGCCGCCGGGTCCGAGATGACCTGGATCGGCGCCTCCGGCGACCCGCGTGATGTCGTCGTCGTGTACGACAACGCCAACGGCACGCCCAAGCCCGACGGTTCGGGCACCTACGGCACCACCGGGTCCGCGACGACCACCGTGCGCACCGACGGATTCACGGCCCGCGCGGTCACGTTCGCCAACGACTGGCTGCGCGCCGACCACCCGGGGATCACCGGCACCCAGGCCGTGGCGATCAAGGTGCAGGGCGACCGCTCGGCGTTCCACCGGTGCCGCTTCCTCGGGCACCAGGACACGCTGTACGCCGACTCGTTCGCCCTGGGCACCTTCGCCCGACAGTACTACCGGGACTGCTATGTCGAGGGCGACGTGGACTTCGTCTTCGGACGGGCGACGGCGGTCTTCGAGTCCTGCCACTTCCGCACCCTGAACCGCACGGACCTGGCCGCCGCCCCGTACGGCTTCGTCTTCGCGCCGTCCACGGCGGTCGCCGACCCGCGCGGATATCTGGTCACGCGGAGCCGGATCAGCAGCGCGGCGCCGGACGCGTACTACAAGCTGGCCCGCCCCTGGGTGCCCGGCTCGGACCTCACCGCCCGTCCGATGCTGACCGTCCGCGACACCCGCCTGGACGCCGGCATCGACGCGGTCGCGCCCTACGCCGACATGTCCGCCGCCTATCCGTGGCAGAGCCAGCGCTTCGCGGAGTACCGCAACACGGGCCCCGGCGCGGCGATCACCGTCCCGGAGAACCGTCCCCAGCTCACGGACACGGAGGCCGAGCGGCACACCCGTGCCGCCTACCTCGGCGACTGGTGCCCGTGATTCCCCCGTTCCATCCGACAGCACGACGAAAGGACCGCACTCCATGTCTCGTCGTACCGCCCTCTCGTTATGCGCCCCCCTGATCCTGGGAGCAGGCCTCGCAGTCCTCCCCACCCAGGCGCAGGCCGCCACCGTCGTCGTCGACACCACCGCCGAACTGACCAGCGCGATCTCCGGCGCCACCGCCGGGACCGTCATCCAGGTGCGCGGCGGCACCTACTACCCGACGGCGACCCTCCAGTCCACCACCAACGGCACGTCCTCCTCGCCGGTCACGCTCACGGCGTACGGCTCGGAGACCGTGAAGATCGACGGGTCCTCGCTCCCGTCTGGCGCGTGGATCTTCAAACTGACCGCCGACTACTGGAACGTCTCCAACATGACCTTCCAGAACTCCCCGGACAGCGCGGTCGTCTGCCAGTCCTGCACCGGCACCGTCTGGAACAACGTCAAGACCATCAACGGCGGCGACTCCGGCTTCACGCTGACCGGCGACGGCACCGTCAACAACACGGTGAAGAACATCGACTCGTACGGCAACTACGACGCCGCCAACCACGGCGAGAACGCGGACGGCGTCGCCGTGAAGTTCGGCTCGGGCACCGGCAACCTGATCACCGGGGCCCGGCTGTACAACAACTCCGACGACGGCATCGACTTCTGGTCGTTCTCCTCGCCCGTCACCGTCGAACACTCCTGGTCCTTCGGCAACGGCAAGAACCGCTGGAGCGACTCGGCCTTCGCGGGCGACGGAAACGGCTACAAGCTGGGCGGCGACGGCGAGGTCGTCGCACACGTCGTCAACAACTCCGCCGCCTGGGACGACGCGGGCAGCGGTTTCACCGAGAACTCCAACACCGGCGCCATCGTCATCAACCGCACCACCGCCTACGCCAACGGCAAGTACGGCTACTACTTCGCCACCAGCGCCGCCAAGCTCGGCAAGAACCTCGCCGTGGGCAACGGCACCGCGGCGGTGTCCAAGGGCTCCTCGGTGACGTCGGCCGGCAACAACTGGGACTCCGGCATCTCCACCCCGTCGTTCGTCTCCACGGACGCGAGCACCACCTACAACGCCCGCCAGTCCAGTGGCGCGCTGCCCGCGACCACCTTCCTCACGACGGGAAGTACGACGATCGGCGCGACCATGAACTGACGCCCCTCGGACAGGGCGTGGGGCTCAAGTCGGCCGAAAAGTATGTATCGATCCGGCAAAAGGCCTCGCGCCCACGGACGTTACGCGCGTAGAAAACCTGTCATGCATAAGCCACTCCGCATCGCGGCCGTCGCCGCCACCTGTGTCGTCGCCGGTGCCGCCCTGTACGGCACCGGCGTCGCCACCGCCGGTCAGTCGACGGCGAACTCGACGCACGAGCCCTACAACATCGGCGTCCTCGTCAAGGACATCGACACGTACTACGGCACCACGCCCGACAGCAACGGGGTGTACCAGGCGTCCCCCGACAGCCCGTACGCCAAGGACCTGGCACGCCTCGACGCCGCCGCGAAGCGGCACATCGACCAGGCGGCCCGCAAGGCCCACCACCGGCACGAGAAGGCCGCGGTCGTCTTCGACATAGACGACACGCTGCTGCTCTCCCTCGACTACGAGAAGAAGACCAACTACACCTACAACTCGGCCTCCTGGGTCGCCTATGTCGCCCAGGCGGACCGCCCGGCCGTCTTCGGCAGCCCCGAACTCGTCGAGTACGCCGCGTCCAAGGGCGTCGAGGTGTTCTACAACTCGGGCCTGAAGGAGTCGCAGCGCGTCTCCGCGGTCGAGAACCTGAAGAAGATCGGCGTCGACGTCAACCTCGACGCCGCGCACATGTTCCTCAAGGACGCGGCCAACCCGCCCGCGTACCTGAGCGATTGCGCCACCGCTGCCGCCTGGAACTGCACGACCGTGCAGTACAAGGCCGGCACCCGCAAGCACATCGAGTCCCTCGGGTACGACATCGTCGCCAACTTCGGTGACCAGTACTCGGACCTCGACGGCGGCTACGCCGACAAGACCTACAAGCTCCCGAACCCCACGTACTTCGTGAGCTGACGCACTTGTCACGGGCGAACGCCCCCGCCGGTCGTCACCGGCGGGGGCGTTCTGCTGCCGGCCGAGGGGGGCTCAGGCCGACAGGTCCTCACAGTCGATGACGTCAAAAACGAACGCGGGGTTGTTTCCGAGGGGCGAACGAATCTTCGGACTCGGTCGTACGCGACGTCCCACCCCGCTACGGCTACGGCTGTGACACCGGTGCCGGTGCGGCGTATACGGCCCCTGTGATCCGCCCGGGTGATTCGTCTGTGGGGGAGGGGGTTCTGCGGGGCGGGACGCGTGAGCCAGCCGGTCGTACGGGCCTTCGAACGGCGCATGGCGGGCCGAACTCGATTTCCGTAACACGGAGAAAACCTGAAACCGGTTGAACGGGGGAACAATCCAGCCAGCATCCGCACACCGCGCGCGCAGGCAACGAGGAGAATCGCCATGTCCGAAGCTCAAAAGGTCGACAACCGGCCAAGTGCCGCAACACCGGCGCCAGGTGGGGTCGACGGGTTCTTCAAGATATCCGCCAGAGGTTCCACCGTGGGCCGGGAGATACGCGGCGGATTCGCCACCTTCTTCACCATGGCGTACATCCTCGTCCTGAACCCCATCATCCTCGGCAGCGCCAAGGACAAGTTCGGGCACACGCTCGACACCGGCCAACTCGTCACCGCCACCGCGCTGGTGGCGTGCGTGATGACCGTCATCATGGGCATCGGCGGCAACCTCCCGCTCGCCATCGCCGCGGGCCTCGGCCTCAACGCCGTCGTCGCCTTCCAGCTGGCGCCGCTGATGAGCTGGCCCGACGCGATGGGCCTGGTCGTCCTCGAAGGCGTCCTGATCTGCGTCCTGGTGCTCACCGGCCTCCGGGAAGCGATCATGAACGCGATCCCGCAGCAGCTCAAGCAGGCCATCGGCGTCGGCATCGGCCTGTTCATCGCCTTCATCGGCTTCGTGGACGCCGGGTTCGTCAGCCGTATCCCGGACGTCGCGCACACCACCGTGCCCGTGCAACTCGGCGCCGTGGGCCGGCTCACCGGCTGGCCCGTCCTCGTCTTCTGTCTCGGCGTCCTGCTGACCATCGCGCTGCTCGCCCGCAAGGTGAAGGGTGCCATCCTCATCAGCATCGTCACCATGACGGTCGTGGCGATCGCCATCAACGCCGTCGCCGACATCAAGAGCTGGGGCCTGACCACCCCCAAGGTCCCGGACAAGATCGTCGCCAGCCCGGACTTCGGACTCGTCGGCCACTTCAGCCTGTTCGGCGGCTTCGCCGAGGCCGGTGTGCTCACCGCGGTCCTGCTGATCTTCACCCTGGTCCTGTCGGACTTCTTCGACGCCATGGGCACCATCGTCGGGATCAGCGCCGAGGCCGGGCTGCTCGACGAGCAGGGGCAGGTGCCGGGCATCGGCCGGGTCCTGTTCATCGACGGCGCCGCCGCCGTCGCGGGCGGTGTGGGCTCCGCCTCCTCCAACACCGCCTACATCGAGTCTGCGGCCGGCGTCGGCGAGGGCGCCCGTACCGGCTTCGCCAACCTGATCACCGGCGGTCTCTTCGGCCTCGCGCTCTTCCTCACTCCGCTGCTGACCATCGTCCCGCTCCAGGCCGCGGCGCCCGCGCTGATCGCGGTCGGGTTCCTGATGATGACCCACGTCAAGCACATCGACTGGGACAAGTACGAGATCGCGATCCCGGCGTTCCTGACCATCGTCGCCATGCCGTTCACGTACTCCATCACCGACGGCATCGGCGCCGGATTCCTGGCCTACGTCGTCATCAAGGCGGTGCTGGGCAAGGCCAAGGAGGTCAACTGGCTGCTGTGGGGGGCCTCGGCGCTGTTCCTCGTGTACTTCGCGATCGACCCGGTGGAGCAGCTGCTCGGTGTGAAGTAACGGTCCTTCGCGGGATACCGGCCGGCCACGGGTGACCATGGCCGGCCGACAGCCCGTGCGACGGAGCCCGTACGTGAAATGACCGGCCCGTCGCGAAGGAGCCCGTACGAGAACCGGCCCCGCACCCGATCAGGTGCGGGGCCGGCTCCCGTACGAGCCCGGCGTGCCTCAGTTCTTCAGCGCCGCCCGCATCATCGCCCTGGCGACCGGCGCCGCCAGTCCGTTGCCGCTGACCTCCGAGCGCGCCGCGTCCGACTGCTCGACCATCACCGCGACAGCGACCTCCTTGCCGCCCGAGTCCGCCTTCGCGTACGACGTGAACCAGGCGTACGGCGTCTTGCTGTTCTTCTCGCCGTGCTGGGCCGTGCCGGTCTTGCCGCCCACGGTCGCGCCGGGGATGAGGGCGTTCGTGCCCGTGCCGTCCTCGACGACCGTCTGCATCGCGGACTGGAGCTGCCGGGCCGTCTCCGAGCTGACGATCTCCTTGGTCCCGGCGCTGTCGTCGTAGTTCCTCAGCACATCGCCGTCGGCGTCACTGGTCTGCGACACCATGTGCGGCGAGACCAGCTTGCCGTCGTTGGCAATAGCGGCGGACACCATGGCCATCTGGAGCGGGGTCGCGGTGACGTCGAACTGCCCGATGCCGGTCAGCGCCGTGGACGACTTGTCCATGCCGGAGGGGTACACGCTGGTGTACGCCCGCACCGGCACGTCCTGCTTCGTGTCGTTGAAGCCGAACTTCTCCGCCATCGCCCTGACCTTGTCCTGGCCCAGGTCGACGGCCATCTTCCCGAAGACGTTGTTGCAGGAGTACTGGAGCGCGACCCGGATCGAGGCGTTTTCGCACGGTGCGGACGCGTTCTCGTTCTTCAGGACCCTCGTCGTGTTCGGCAGCGTGTACGGGTTCGGGCTGTCCGTCCTCGCGTCCACGTCCGCGTAGAGCCCGTCCTCCAGCGCGGCCGCGGCCACGACCAGCTTGAACGTCGAACCCGGCGGCAGCGGCTGCCGCAGCGCGCGGTTGACCAGCGGCTTGTCGGCGTCCTTGGTCAGCTTCTGCCAGACGCCGGTGTTGCCCGCGCTGATCGACGTCGGGTCGTACGACGGTGTCGAGACGACCGCGAGGATCTTGCCGGTCTTCGGGTCGATCGCGACGGCCGCGCCCTTGTTGCTCCCGAGCGCGTTGTAGGCGGCCTTCTGGACGTCCGGGTCGATCGTCGTGACCACGTCACCGGGGTCGGCGTGCCTGTTGGTGAGCGTGTCCAGCGGGTTCTTCAGCTGGAGGTCCGACCCGTCCAGCAGCTTCTGGTAGACGCCCTCCAGCTGGGTCGCGCCGTAGACCTGCGAGCTGTAGCCGGTGACCGCCGCGTACAAGCTGCCGTCCTTGTACGTCCGCTTGTACTTGAGGTCGCCCCCTGTCGTCTGCGCGGAGCCGGTGATCGCGTCGCCGGCCACGATGATGTTCCCGAGCGGGTTCGCGTACAGCGAGATCATGTTCCGTCGGTTGTTCTTGTCGTCCGCGAGTGCCCGGCCGTCGTAGAACTGCACCCAGGTCGCCCTGACCAGCAGAGAGAGCACGAGCAGCAGAGTGAAGACGGCGGCACGCCTGATCGTCTTGTTCATCCCGCACAGAAGGACGAGCGATCGGGAGCGAATCGTTCCCATCCGCCCGGTTTTCTCATGAATCCCTCATGAAGCCACCGGGCGGGCCCGCCGCCCGTCAGAGCCTGCGGGTGGCCAGGGTGAGACGGTCGCGGGCGTCGAACAGGGCGTCCTTGACCATCTGCTCGTGCGCGGGGGTGAGCCGGGCCACCGGCACCGAGCAGCTGATCGCGTCACGGGCGGGCGTGCGGTACGGGATCGCCACACCGAAGCAGCGCAGTCCCAGCGTGTTCTCCTCGCGGTCCACCGCGAAGCCCTGCTCCCGCACCTGGCGCAGCTCCTCGATGAGCTTCTCCCGGTCCGTGATCGTGTGCTCGGTCAGCGCGGGGAGCGTCTCCGGCAGCATCTTGCGGACCTGCTCGTCGGTGTGCGTGGCCAGCAGCGCCTTGCCGAGCGAGGTGGAGTGGGCGGGGAGCCGGCGGCCGACCCGGGTGAATGGGCGCAGATAGTGCTGCGACTGCCGGGTGGCCAGATAGACGACGTTCGTACCGTCCAGGCGCGCGAGGTGGATCGTCTCCGTGGTGTCGTCGGAGAGGCGGTCGAGGGTGGGACGGGCCGCGGCGACCACTTCGTCGCCGTCGATGTACGAGGTGCCGACCAGCAGGGCCCGTACGCCGATGCCGTACCGCGTGCCCGTCGCGTCCGTCTCGACCCAGCCGAGCTCCACGAGCGTGCGAAGCAGCATGTACAGGCTGGACTTGGGATAACCGACGGCCTCCTGGACCGCGGCCAGGGAATGCATTCCGGGCTTGCCGGCGAAGTACTCCAGCAATTCCACGGTTCGCACCGCGGACTTGACCTGCGCCCCGCCGCCTGTCTCGCCTGCCGACATCGCCCTTGACCCCTTCGTTGGACGGGAAATAGTCTCCAACAGGAGATTCACCATCAGAGACAGCGTTCAGCATATCGAACACCCCTGGTGAGTGACACAAGAACTGTGGCATCACATCTGAAGGGACCCGCGGTGGCAGCAGCACCAGTCTGGAGTGTCGACCCCCGTACCGGGAAGCAGCGGGAACAGGTTGCGGTGGAGGCCACAGCCCAGGAGGTGGACGAGACCGTCCACGCCGCGAACGCCGCTCGTCCCGCCCTCGTCGACCGCGCCGTACGCGCCGCGTTCCTGCGCACCGCCGCCGACCTGCTCGAAGGCGCCAAGGACCAGCTCGTCGAGGCCGCCGACGCCGAGACCGCGCTCGGCCCGGTCCGGCTCACCGGCGAACTCGCCCGCACCTGCTACCAGTTGCGCGCCTTCGCGGGAATCGTCGACGAGGGCGCCTTCCTGGACGTCGTCATCAACCACCCCGACGGCACGGCGACCCCGCCGATCCCGGACCTGCGCCGTTACAAGGTGCCGCTGGGCGTCGTCGCCGTGTACTCGGCCTCGAACTTCCCCTTCGCCTTCTCGGTCGCCGGCGGCGACACGGCGAGCGCGCTGGCCGCGGGCTGCCCGGTCGTCGTCAAGGCCCACCCCGACCACCCGGCGCTCTCCGAGCTGGTCGCGGCCGTCCTACGCCGCGCCGCCGTCCGGCACGCCGTCCCCGAGGGCGTCATCGGACTCGTCCACGGCTTCGAGGCCGGCGTCGAGCTGGTCCGCCACCCGCTGATCGCGGCGGCCGGGTTCACCGGCTCGATCCGCGGCGGGCGCGCGCTGTTCGACGCGGCCTCGTCGCGTCCGGTGCCGATCCCGTTCCACGGCGAGCTGGGCTCCCTCAACCCCGTCGTCGTCACCGAGGCCGCGGCCACCGAGCGCGCCGAGGAGATCGGCGCGGGACTCGCAGGGTCGATGACCCTGGGCGTCGGCCAGTTCTGCGTGAAGCCGGGTCTCGTGCTGGCTCCGGCCGGCGCGGCGGGCGACCGTCTGCTGAAGTCCCTGACGGACGCGGTGAGCGACACCGCTTCCGGGGTCCTGCTCGACCACCGCATGCGCGACAACTTCATCGCCGGGGTCGCCGAGCGCGCCGGACTCCCGGACGTGGAGGCCCCGGTGACGCCGGGTGCGGGCGGCGAGCACACGGTGAGCCCCGGCTTCCTGACCGTGCCCGCGAGCAGGCTCGCGGCCCCCGGCGAGCACGATCTGCTTCTGGAGGAGTGCTTCGGACCGCTCACGATCGTGGCGCGCTACGAGGACGACTCCGAGGCCGGCGCCGTGCTCTCCCGGCTGCCGGGCAACCTGACGGCCACGGTGCAGCTCTCCGCGGAGGAGGCCGCGGGCGAGGGGCGCGGCGCGGAGATCCTCGCCGAACTCACCTCCCTCGCGGGCCGCGTGCTGGTGAACGGCTGGCCGACAGGGGTCGCCGTCGCTCCGGCCCAGCACCACGGAGGGCCGTACCCCGCGACGACCTCGACGTCCACGTCGGTCGGCGGCAGCGCCATCGAGCGCTGGATGCGGCCGGTGGCCTATCAGGGCGTGCCCGAGGCGCTGCTGCCGCCCGAGCTGCGCGACGACAACCCGCTGGGGCTGCCCCGCCGGTACGACGGGCGGCTGGAGCGCTAGTCCCGCGGGGGCCGACCCTTCCAGGCCATTTCCGGACCACCTGTCCGTGCCGGTTCCTGCCGGTCCTTCGCGGGCCGTGGCTGCCGTGGTGGTGCCGCGTGGTTGATCACGCGGCACCCCGCGTTCCCGGAGGGCGCGGCCGGGAACCTGAGAGACTCGGACCATGGACGTCACACTCCCCGAACTCCCCTTCTCCCTCCGCACCTACGGCCCCGGCGGGCACTGGTCGTACGAGGACGGCGTGCTCACCGGCTGGGCCGGGCCCCGGCAGGACCGCTTCGTGCCGCCCACCGGTGAAGGACTCGACCCGGCTTCGGACGCGCCGCGGCTGCTCGGCTCGCCGGAGGGCGACTTCCAGCTGATCGCCCGCGTGACGGTCGGCTTCGGGGCGGCCTTCGACGCGGGCGTGCTCTACGTCCACGTCGGGGAGCGGGCCTGGGCGAAGCTGTGTCTGGAGTACTCGCCGGACGTGCCCACCGTCTGCACGGTGGTCACCCGGGGCCACTCCGACGATGCCAACTCCTTCACGGTGGAGGGCAGTTCCGTCTGGCTGCGGGTGAGCCGCACGGATCGGGCCTTCGCCTTCCACGCCTCCCGCGACGGCGAGCGCTGGACCTTCGTCCGCCTCTTCACCCTGGCCGGCGAGAAGGAGACCGGGGCGGCGCTGGTGGGCTTCATGACCCAGTCGCCGATGGGGGAGGGCTGTGTGGTGACGTACGACGGCATCGAGTTCCGGCCGACCTGGCCGCGCGACCTGCGCGACGGCAGCTAGCGAGCGCGCCCGGCCCGGTTCCGCGCCCGGTCCGGTTCCGCGCCCGGTTCGGCCGGTGCGGAACCGGACCGTCCGCGGTCACGTCCTCATCGGCATGATCGAGGACCGTGTGAAGCAAGTGCGCCGGGTGATCAGGACCGCGCTGCCCGCCGAGGCGGCCGTCGTCGCCGAGCTGCACGCCCGGGCCCGGGCGACGTACTACCCGGACGGAATGCCGCAGGACGGCACCGACTGGCTCGCCGCCTGGCGAAGCGCCATCGAGCGCCCCGACGGCCCTGTGCTGTGCGTGGTGCGGGACGGCCGGATCGCGGGCATCGCCTCTTTCCGTACGACCGAGGGCGCACCCGCCGATACGGTCAAGCTCTACCAGTTCCACGTCGATCCCGACCACTGGCGGGCCGGTATCGGAACGGAGCTGCACGCGGCCTGCGTGGAGGAGTGGCAGGCCGACGGGAAGCGCGCGGCGACGCTCGACGTGCATGCCGACAACCTGCGCGCCCAGGCCTTCTACGCCCGCCTGGGCTGGGTCCCCGACCCGGAGAACCCGCCCGCCGAAGGCGATCACCACCTGTATCTGCGGTACGCGGTCACCGGGCCCGTGTCCGGTACCCGGCCCGGAACCGGGTCCGGTTCCCAGCCCGGGGAATGACCCGAGCCGTTTGAACGTTCACACAATGACGTCCCTGGAGGGTGTCCCGTATCCGCACGACCTGGAGAGAGCCGAAGAATGCGCGTCGAAATCTGGAGCGACATCGCGTGTCCCTGGTGTTATGTCGGGAAAGCGCGCTTCGAGAAGGCCTTGGACGCCTTCCCGCACCGGAACGAGGTGGAGGTGGTCCACCGCTCCTTCGAGCTCGACCCGGGCCGCGCCAAGGGCGACATCCAGCCGGTGCTCACGATGCTCACCAAGAAGTACGGCATGAGCGAGGCGCAGGCGCAGGCGGGCGAGGAGAACCTCGGCACGCAGGCCGCCGCCGAGGGCCTCCCGTACCGCACCAGGGACCGCGACCACGGCAACACCTTCGACATGCACCGCCTGCTGCACCTCGCGAAGGCGCGAGGCCGGCAGGACGAGCTGATCGGTCTGTTCTACAAGGCCAACTTCGCCGAGGAGCGGACCGTCTTCGGAGACGACGAGCGGCTCGTTGAACTGGCCGTCGCCGCCGGGCTCGACGCCGACGACGCCCGCGCGGTGCTCGCCGACCCGGCCGCCTACGCCGACGACGTCCGCGCGGACGAGCGCGAGGCCGCCGAGCTGGGCGCGAACGGCGTCCCCTTCTTCGTCCTCGACCGCACGTACGGCGTCTCCGGCGCGCAGCCCGCCGAGGTCTTCGCCCAGGCGCTGGCCCAGGCCTGGGGCGAGCGTCCGCAACTCACGCTGATCCAGGACGAGGGCACCGACGCGGAGGCCTGCGGTCCGGACGGCTGCGCCGTTCCCCAGCACTGAGAAGCGCGGGCCGGGGCCTCGGCGCCGAAAAGACGCAGGTCGGAGCCCATTCATAAGCGCTCCTTGGGGAAAGTGCGTAGAAATCCGCAATGGACTTGGGCATTTTTCGGGCCCACAGTGGTTCCATGGAGACCTTCGAGACTCTCGTCCGTGCCGAGTTCACCCCGAAGAACACCTATCTGAACACCGCGAGCACCGGCCTGCTGCCGGCCCGCACCGTGGCCGCGATGCAGGTCGCCGTGGAGTCCGTGGCCGCTGGGGAGCCCACCGACATGTTCGCGGACGTCGAGGCGGCCCGCTCGTCGTTCGCCCGTCTCGTCGGGGTGCCCGAGCGCCGGGTGGCGGCCGGGGCCTCGGTCGCCGTGTACAGCGGACTGATCGCGGCCTCGCTGCCGCCGGGCGCCGAAGTGCTCACCGCGGAGGCGGACTTCAGCTCCGTCGTGACCCCCTTCCATGTCCGCGGCGACCTCAAGGTCCGCGCGGTACCGCTGGAGCGGATCGCCGAATCCGTGCATTCCGGCACCGCGCTCGTCGCGGTGAGCGCGGTGCAGTCCGCGGACGGCCGGACCGCCGCGCTGGAGGCGATCGGGGAGGCCGCGCGCGAGCACGGCGCCCGTACGTACATCGACGCGTCCCAGGCCGCCGGCTGGCTCCCCCTGCGCGCGGACGCCTACGACTATGTCTCCTCCGTCGCCTTCAAGTGGCTCGTCTGCCCGCGAGGCGTGGCCTTCCTGGTCGTCCCGGAGGACCTCGGCGGACTCACCCCGGTGTTCGCCGGCTGGGTCGCGGGCGAGGTCCCCTGGGACAGCTGTTACGGCCCGGTCGAGGAACTCGCCCATTCCGCACGGCGGTTCGACGAGAGTCCGGCCCTCTTCGCGTACGCCGGTGCCCGGCATTCGCTGGAACTCGTCGAGGAACTGGGCGTGGAGCGGGTGCACGCCCATGACCTCGCGCTCGCCGACCGCTTCCGCACCGGCCTGCGGGAACGGGGCCACGAACCGGTCCCCGCCCCCGGCTCCGCGATCGTCTCCGTGCCCGGACTCGGCCGCCTCCAGCCCGAGTTGAGCCGGGCCGGGGTCGCGGTCTCCGACCGCGCGGGCAATCTGCGGGCGGCGTTCCATCTGTACAACACCCCGGACGACGTCGACCGGCTGCTCGACGTGCTGCCGGGCTGAGCTTTTGCCGCGCGCGGTCCGGCCCTCTGGCGCCGACCGCGGCGGAGCGCTAGGAAGGGCGCCACGAGGTGGTGGTGCGGGTGGAACCGACGCACAGCGACGCCGAGTTGCACCGGCGACTGGTGTACGGCGACGAGTCCGCGCTGGGCGAGGTGTACGCCGCGTACGGCGGGCTGGTCCGGCGGGTCGCCGTGCGGGTCACCCGCAGCCCGGTGGCCGCGGAGGACGTGGCGCAGGAGGTCTTCGCGCAGCTGTGGAGCAGGCCGTACGCCTTCGACGCCCGCCGGGGCACGCTGCGCACCTGGCTGTCCATGCTCGCCCACCGGCGGGCGGTGGACTGGGTGCGCGGTGAGGCCCGGCACCGCAAGGACGCCCACGCCGACGACGCCGCGCTGCACGCCATCCCGGACGCCGCGCCGGGACCCGACGAGACGGTCGTCGACCGCGAGCGCTCACTGCTGCTGCACACCGCGCTCGCCGAACTCCCGCAGCCCCAGCGCGAGGTGGTCCACCTCGCCTACTTCGCGGGCCGCACCTACCGGCAGGCCGCCGTGGAGCTGGGCATTCCGGAGGGCACCGCGAAGACCAGGCTGCGCGCGGCCCTGCGCAGACTCGCCGAGTCCCTCGCCGACCCGCCCGATCCGGCGTGGGAGCGGGGCGCGTGATGGCGGCGAGGGTGCCCTTGGCCGGAAGACGTGTGCGTAGGCTGGACACGGCGGCGCGGGGCGCGGTCGCCGTACCGGACCTGACCCGGAGGAGCGGGGCACGATGAGCACGCACCACGAACGGATGCGGGACCTGCTGGCGGCCTGGGCCGTCGGCTCGCTGACCCCCGCCGACGAGAAGACGGTCCCGCTCCATCTGGCCGAGTGCGAGGCCTGCGCCGCGGAGGCGGAACGGCTGCGCGAGACGGTACGGCTGCTGGACGGCCCGCGGCGCCCGGTCCCGGCGAACGGCACCGCCGACGGCGTCCTCACCCTCGCCCTTCGCTCCCGCCCGCCCGCTCCCCGAGTGGCCCGGCACGCCGCCCCCTACGCCGCCGCGGTCGCCGGACTCGGGTCGCTGCTGCGGGAGGTGGAGGGCGTCGGCCCCTGGGGCACGCCGGTCGTGCACGACTGGGACGTGCACGCCACCGTCGCCCATCTGATCGCGGCGGACGAGCCGTTGGCGCGGAGCCTCGGTCTCGCGGCGCGGCTGCCGGAGCCGGCCGGAGCCGAGGAGACGCCCTGGCAGGACGCCTGGGCCGCCCGGACCGCCGAGGTGATCGCGTACGAGCACCGGCGCCCGCCCGAGGAGACCGTCGCCGCGTGGAGCGTCCAGGCCGGCGCGCTGCTGGCCGCACCGGAGGCGACCGATCCCGAACGGGCCGCGCACGCCATCACGTTGATGGGCGCCCGGCTGCCCGTCGCGGACCATTTCGTCGTGCGGGCCTTCGAGACGTGGATCCACACCGACGACATCGGACGGGCCCTCGGGACGGCCGTGCCCCCGCCGCCGGACCCCCATCTGTGGCAGCTCGTCCGGCTCGCGGTGCGCGTCCTCGGAACGGCCCTCGGTCCCACGGCGCCTCCGGTGCTGTTCGCGGTGGCCGGCGGGGGACCCGACGCGCAGTGGGTGCTCGGCTCCGAGGACGAGCCCGTCCGGGCCGAACTCGTCCTGGAACCTGTCGACTTCTGCCTGCTGGTCGGCGGCCGGTACGCACCCGGCGAGGTGCCCCGGGGGGCGACGGGGGACGACGCCGCGATCGGCGCCGTACTGGAACGGGCCGCGTCACTGGCGTGGCTGTAGGAACCCCGCCGCACGCACCCCGGGAGGAAGCGGGTCAGCGCACCGGGAGGCGGGTCACCGCACCGGTGTGAAGTCCCGCGCCCCGATGAACTCCGGCCTGCGCACGGGGGCCGCGAACGGTTCCACCGCCGCGTTCTCCACACTGTTGAACACGATGAAGACGTTGCTGCGCGGGAACGGGGTGATGTTGTCCCCCGAGCCGTGCATGCAGTTGCAGTCGAACCAGGTCGCCGAACCGGCCCGGCCCGTGAAGAGCTTGATGCCGTGCCGGCCCGCGAGACGGGTGAGCGCCTCGTCCGAGGGCGTACCCGCGTCCTGCATCTGCAGCGACTGCTTGTAGTTGTCCTTCGGGGTGGCCCCCGCACAACCGAGGAACGTCCTGTGCGACCCCGGCATGATCATCAGGCCGCCGTTGGTGTCGTGGTTCTCGGTCAGCGCGATGGAGACGGACACCGTCCGCATGTTCGGCAGACCGTCCTCGGCGTGCCAGGTCTCGAAGTCCGAGTGCCAGTAGAAGCCACTGGCCCCGAATCCCGGCTTGACGTTGATCCGCGACTGGTGGACGTACACGTCGGAGCCGAGGATCTGCCGGGCCCGGCCGACCACGCGCTCGTCGCGCACGAGACGGGCGAAGATCTCGCTGATCCGGTGCACCTCGAAGACGGACCGGATCTCCTGCGTCCTCGGCTCGACGATCGAGCGCTCGTCGGCGCGGACCGCCGGATCGGTGACGAGCCGCTCCAGCTCCTGCCGGTAGACGGCGACCTCGTCCTCGCTGATGAGCTCCTCCACGGAGAGGAAGCCGTCGCGCTCGTACGACTGGAGTTCGGGGACCGGGATCGGGCCGGGCTCGCCCGGCGCGCCCCAGACGACCGGGTCCTGGCGGGGCAGCGCCACTTCGGTGGCGCCTCGGCTGGGGTACAGATCGGTGAGTGTGGTCATCGGTGTGTCACACCTCCTCGGGTTCGGTGAGCAGGGGGTAGACGCCGTTCTCGTCGTGGTCCTCCCGTCCGGTGACGGGCGGGTTGAAGACGCAGACGCAGCGGAAGTCGGTCCGGGGACGCAGGGTGTGGCGCTCGTGGCCGTCCAGCAGATACATCGTCCCGGGCGCGATCCAGTGCTTCTCGCCGGTCTCCTCGTTGGTGAGTTCGGCCTCGCCCTCCACGCAGAGCACGGCCTCGATGTGGTTCGCGTACCACATCCGCGTCTCCGTACCCGCGTACAGGATCGTCTCGTGCAGGGAGAAGCCGACCTTCTCCTCGGCGAGGACGATGCGCTTGCTCTCCCAGGTGCCGGTCGCCGCCTTCACGTGCCGGTCGGTGCCTTCGACATCCTTGAACGAACGGACTATCACGGTGGTGCGATGCCTCTCTCTCGTGCTTCTCGTGTTTCTCGCGCTGCCAGGGTCTCTCGTGCTTCTCGGGCGGCCTGTCAGACGGTCTCGCCGACGGCGCGGGTGAGGGTGCGCAGACCCTCGTCGAGCTCGTCGGGGGTGATGGTGAGCGCGGGCAGCAGTTTCACGACCTCGCTCTCGGGACCGGACGTCTCGATGAGCAGCCCGAGTTCGAAGGCGCGCTGGGCGACGCGTCCGGCGCGGGTCTTGTCCTTGAACTCGATGCCCCAGACGAGCCCGCGGCCCCGGTACTCCTTGATGTCGGCGAGGTTCTCCTCGGTGATGGAGATCAACGCCTGTTCGATCTGCTCGCCGCGGGCGCGGGTCTGCTTCTCCATGGCGGAGCCGTCGGCCCAGTAGGTCTCCAGGGCGGCGGCGGCCGTGACGAACGCCGGGTTGTTGCCGCGGAAGGTGCCGTTGTGCTCGCCCGGCTCCCAGATGTCCAGCTCCGGCTTGAACAGGCAGAGCGACATCGGCAGCCCGTACCCGCTGATGGACTTGGAGACGGTCACGATGTCGGGCACGACGCCCGCCTCCTCGAAGGAGAAGAACGCGCCTGTCCGCCCGCAGCCCATCTGGATGTCGTCGACGATCAGCAGCATGTCGCGGCGCCGGCACAGGTCGGCGAGGGCGCGCAGCCACTCGGGCCGCGCGACGTTGATGCCGCCCTCGCCCTGCACGGTCTCGACGATCACCGCGGCGGGCTGGTTGAGTCCCGAGCCCTGGTCCTCCAGGAGCCGTTCGAACCACAGGAAGTCCGGGACCTGGCCGTCGAAGTAGTTGTCGAACGGCATCGGGGTGCCGTGCACCAGCGGTATGCCGGCGCCGGCCCGCTTGAAGGCGTTGCCGGTCACGGCGAGCGAGCCGAGCGACATCCCGTGGAAGGCGTTGGTGAACGACACGATCGACTCGCGCCCCTTCACCTTCCGCGCCAGCTTCAGCGCGGACTCGACCGCGTTGGTGCCCGTCGGCCCGGGGAACATCACCTTGTACGGCAGGTCGCGCGGCCGCAGCACCAGGTTCTGGAAGGCCTCCAGGAAGCCGCGCTTGGCGGTCGTCGACATGTCGAGCCCGTGGGTGACGCCGTCGCGCTCCAGGTAGTCGATCAGGGCCCGTTTGAGCACGGGGTTGTTGTGCCCGTAGTTCAGTGACCCGGCACCGGCGAAGAAGTCGAGGTACTCGTGGCCGTCCTCGTCGTACATCCGGCTGCCCCGGGCCCGGTCGAAGACGGTGGGCCAGTTGCGGCAGTAGCTGCGCACCTCCGACTCCAGGGTCTCGAAGACGCTGAGGTCCGGCTGGGTGATGGTCACGGCGAATGGCTCCTCTGTGCGTGGGGGGAGGAAGAACGTGGGGGGAGGGGGAGGAAGAACGTGGGGGAGAGTCGTGCGGGAGGACGAGGGTCAGCGGGAGAACGGGCCGATGCGGTACAGCACTTCGGGGTCGTGCGGTCCGTCGGGGAACTGACCCGTCTCGAACAGCACCTCGCGCTCGACGGCCGCGCCATGACGCCGTGCGTACGACGTGAACAGGCGCTCGGAGGCGGTGTTGCCCGGCGTGATGGTCGTCTCGACGACGGACAGCCCGCGCTCGGCCGCCACCCGCGCGGTCAGCCCGTCGAGCAGTCGCGCCGCCAGTCCGCGGCCCCGGTGTGCCGCGTCGACGGCCACCTGCCACACGAGGAGGGTGCGGGGACGCTCGGGGCGCACGTACGCGGTGACGAAACCGACGGGCCGCCCCTCGGCGTCGCGCGCCACCGCCGAGGTGCCGGCGAAGTCACGGCACCACAGCAGATAGCTGTACGACGAGTTCAGGTCGAGGGTTCGGGAGTCCTTGGCGATACGCCAGAGGGCGGCCCCGTCGGCCACCTCCGGACGGTCGATCCGAAGGCCCTCCGGCATTTCCAGGAATTCCGCTGACAGGTCTGTGTGTGCGGCGGTCATGCGGATTGAATTTACCGACGGAAAGTTCAAATTGCATCGTCGGGCGGGGTTACGTATGGCGTACCCGTGTGTTATCACGCGCCCGTGAAGGGTGGCATTGCATGCGACTCTATGGGTGGATTCGCCCGGGAAATACCGCAGAAAGCGGGCGCGTTGTGGAGTGCGTCACGGTGGTGAAATGTGCAGGTGACCTGCCCGAATCGCTTCGTCGATGTTCGCGAAATCTTTGCGTTTAGGTACACGGGGAGCGGGCAGGAGAATGCGGGAAGCTGCGCCGAATAATTCCGCCGAGAATTAAGGGCAGGATAAGTGAATGAAGGGGAGTTCAATTCCCGTCGAATGGGCGCGTCAGAGTTCCGCGCCCCGGCGCCTCGGGGTGCCCAGAGGCGCCGGGGTTCTCCGTCCCGGCAGGCGCTGACGCCTCCGCCGGTCGCCCCGGGGTCAGCCCCAGGCCAGTGCCACGGCCCGGCGCGCCCCTTCGAGATCCACCGGGAAGCCGGACTCGGCCAGCGCCGCGCCCAGGCCCGCGAGGGCGCCGTGGACGACGCCCCGGGTGGCGTCGGGGCCGTAGTGGTTCACGCGGATCATCGACTGCGCGAGAGCGCCGCCCCCCGCGGCGAGCGGCAGCGAGGGGTCCGCGGCCAGCGCCTTGGCGACCACGGCGGACGCGTCCACGTCCTCCGCCACCCGCAGCGTGGTGGCGACGGGCGCCGCGTCGGAGGCCGCGTCGACATAGGGCGCGAGGCCCCCGCCGAGGGCCACGGCTCCCGCCCGGGTGGCCGCGGCGGCCGAGGCGTGACGGGCCATCACCGCGTCGAGACCCTCGCCCTCGATCCGCTCGACGCACGCCTCCAGAGCCAGCATCTCCAGCTGCGCCGGAGCGTGCAGCAGTGTCGTACGGCCTCCGTCGACCCAGCGCTCCTTCCAGTCCAGCAGGGAGAGGTAGGAGCGGCGTGGCGCGCCGGGGTTCGCGGCCATCCGCGCCCACGCCCGCTCGCTCACCGACACCGCCGACACCCCGGCGGGACCGCCCATCGCCTTCTGCGCCCCGATCACGCACAGGTCGACGCCCCAGGCGTCCGGCAGCACCGGCTCGGCGCCGATCGACGCGACGGCGTCCAGGTAGAAGAGCGCGCCGTGCTCCCGTACGACCTCGCCGATCTCCGCCACCGGGTTGGTGTTCCCGGTGGCGGCCTCGGCGTGCACGAGCGACAGGAAGTCGATCGACGGGTGCTCGGCGAAGGCATCGCGGACCTGCTCCGCGGTGACCGCGGTGTGGAAGGGCACCGCCAGATCGATCACGGTCGCCCCGCAGTCCCGCAGCCAGTTCCCGAAGGTCTGGCCGTACGGGCCGGTGATGACGTTCAGGGCGGTGGTGCCGGGACCGGCCGTGCCGCGAATGGCCCCCTCCAAGGGCAGCAGTGCCTCGCCCTGCATGATCACGACGTCCTGCTCGGTGGAGAGCAGCCGGGCGACACGGTCCTCGATCGACGCGAAGCGGGCGGCGCTCAGCGGCGCCAGGTCAAGGAAGGGGTGGGTCACGGTGGTGCTCTCTTCGCTCACGGTGGGGTCGACGATCAGAGCGTAACCGGCGGCCCCCGGCGTACCCGGCCCGGCGAATTCTGAGGCCAGACGGCCCAGCAGCCATCGGATTGATTTGAGCAACCCAAACCTTTCCTTATAATCAGAACCCTCTGTTCCCCCCACAGGAGGTCTCCGTGCACTCGGTCCTCGGACGCCGGTCCCGCATTCTGGCCGCCACCACCGCCACGGCAGGGCTGCTGCTCGTGGCCGGCTGCTCCTCGGACAGCGGCGGCGGCAAGACCACCACCGCGAGCGGGGTCCCGCTGGTCAAGAGCGGTCAGCTCACGACGTGCACCCACCTGCCGTACCCGCCCTTCCAGTCGGAGATCGACGGCAAGGTGCAGGGCTTCGACGTCTCGCTCATCGACCTGGTCGCCAAAAACCTGGGCGTGAAGCAGGCCATCGTCGACACGCCCTTCGAGAACTTCAAGACGGGCGCGTTCCTCAACTCCGAGCAGTGCGACCTCGCCGCCGCCGGTATGACGATCACGGCGGAGCGCAAGAAGAACGTCGACTTCTCCGACCCGTACTTCAACGCCACCCAGGCCGTCCTGGTCGACAAGAACAGCGGCATCAACTCCCTCGCCGACGTCAAGGCGAAGGGCAAGAAGCTCGGTGCCCAGGCGCAGACCACCGGCGAGGACTACGCGAAGAAGCAGGGTTTCGACCCGGTCTCCTTCGAGTCCTCCGACGCGGTCCTCAGCGGGCTGCGCAGCGGTCAGGTGCAGGCCGTGATCATCGACTACCCGGTCGTCCAGGGCTGGCTGAAGGACAAGGCCAACGCCGACGCCTTCAAGGTGGCCGACAACCTGAACACCGGTGAGCAGTACGGCTTCACGGTGAAGAAGGGCAACACCAAGCTCGTCGCCGCCATCAACAAGGCCATCGCGGACGCGAAGGCCGACGGCACGTACAAGAAGCTCTACGAGCAGTGGATCGGCCCGTACGACGCGGCCGCGGCCTCCGCCTCCCCGTCCGCCTCATGAGTGGTGCCGACACACCCCTCCAGCCCCGCAGGTCCGGCCTGAGCCGGCGCCAGAAGCGCTCGCTCGCGCGCGGCGCGCAGTACGCCGTCTTCGTCGCCGTCGTGATCGCCTTCGCGGTCACGGCGGACTGGGGCCGTCTGAAGAACCAGTTCTTCCAGTGGGACCTGGTCAAGCAGATGTTCCCGGAAGTCATCACGCTGGCGCTGAAGAACACCGTCCTCTACACGACGTTCGGTTTCGTCGTCGGACTCGTGCTCGGCATCGTCATCGCCCTGATGCGCCTGTCCTCGGTGGGCCCCTACCGCTGGTTCGCCGGAATCTACATCGAAGTCTTCCGCGGGCTGCCCGCCCTGGTGATCTTCATCTTCGTGGGCGTCGCGGTGCCGCTCGCGTTCCCGGGCACGGAGATCCCCGGCGGAACGTACGGAAAGGTCGCCATCGCGCTCGGTCTGGTGGGCGCCGCCTACATGGCCGAGACCTTCCGCGCGGGCATCCAGGCCGTGCCCAAGGGGCAGATGGAGGCGGCCCGTTCGCTGGGCTTCTCGCATGCGCGGGCCATGGTCTCGATCATCGTCCCGCAGGCGTTCCGGATCATTCTCCCGCCGCTCACCAACGAACTCGTGACCCTCTTCAAGGACTCCTCGCTGGTGCTGTTCCTCGGTGTCACACTGGAGGAGCGCGAACTGTCCAAGTACGGCCGCGACCTGGCGAGCACGACCGCCAACTCCACGCCGATCCTGGTCGCGGGCCTGTGCTACCTGCTCGTCACGATCCCGCTCGGCTTCGTCGTACGGCGTCTCGAATCGAAGTCGGGGGAGGTCTCCAAGTGAGCACACCCGAAATCCAGGTGAAGGACCTGCACAAGTCCTTCGGCGACAACGAGGTCCTGCGCGGCATCGACCTGGAGGTCGCCCGGGGCGAGGTCGTCTGTGTCATCGGCCCGTCCGGCTCCGGCAAGTCGACCCTGCTGCGCTGTGTGAACCTCCTGGAGGAGCCCAGCAAGGGCCAGGTGTTCGTCGGCGGTACGGAGGTCACGCACCCCGACGTCGACATCGACGCCGTACGCCGCCGTATCGGCATGGTCTTCCAGCAGTTCAACCTCTTCCCCCATCTGTCGGTGACCGGGAACCTCACGCTGCCGCAGCGCCGGGTGCTCGGCAGGCACAAGGCGGAGGCGGCCCGGATCGCCGCCGAGAACCTCACCCGGGTGGGCCTCGCGGAGAAGGCCGACGCCTATCCGGCCTCGCTCTCCGGCGGTCAGCAGCAGCGCGTCGCGATCGCCCGCGCGCTCGCGATGGGGCCCGACGTGATGCTCTTCGACGAGCCGACGTCGGCGCTCGACCCCGAACTCGTCGGCGACGTGCTCGCCGTCATGCGGATGCTCGCCGACGAGGGCATGACGATGATGGTCGTCACCCACGAGATGACCTTCGCGCGAGAGGTCGCCGACCGGGTCGTGTTCATGGACGGCGGCGTGATCGTCGAGGAGGGTGTCCCGGCGCAGGTCATCGGCAGTCCGGCCCACGAGCGGACACGGCACTTCCTGTCCAGGCTGCTCGACCCGGCGATGGCGGACGTCGAGGACAGGACACCGGACCGGCCGGACGAGGAGTAGGACGGGGCGGGCGCGGGAGGAGCGGGACCGGGCGGGCGAGGACGGGGAGCCGTCTCAGTAAGGTGCATTCCATGAGCGATCACCCGGTACTGCACGTGAAGGGGCGGGTCCTCGTCGGACCCGACGACGTCCGCGACGAGCTGTGGGTCGTCGGCGGCCGGATCTCCTACGAGCGCCCCGGCGGCGCCCGTGACGCCCGCACCGTCGAGGGCTGGGCACTGCCCGGCCTGGTCGACGCGCACTGCCATGTCGGGCTCGACGCCCACGGCCCGGTCCCGGCGGACGTCTCCGAGAAGCAGGCGCTGACCGACCGCGACGCCGGCACCCTCCTCGTCCGGGACGCCGGCTCTCCCTCCGACACCCGGTGGATCGACGACCGCGACGACCTCCCGAAGATCGTCCGAGCGGGCCGGCACATCGCCCGCACCCGCCGCTACATCCGCAACTACGCCCACGAGATCGAGCCCGAGGACCTCGTCGCGTACGTCGCCCAGGAGGCCCGGCGCGGCGACGGCTGGGTCAAGCTCGTGGGGGACTGGCTCGACCGCGGCACCGGCGACCTGAGCGCCTGCTGGCCGCGCGAGGCCGTCGAGGCGGCGATCGCCGAGGCGCACCGGCTCGGCGCCCGGGTCACCGCGCACTGCTTCGCCGAGGACTCGCTCCGCGACCTGGTCGAGGCGGGCATCGACTGCATCGAGCACGCCACCGGCCTCACCGAGGACACCGTCCCGCTCTTCGCCGAGCGCGGTGTCGCCATCGTCCCCACTCTCGTGAACATCGCCACCTTCCCGCACCTCGCGGCCGGCGGCGAGGCCAAGTTCCCGCAGTGGTCGGCGCACATGCGACGCCTGCACGAGCGCCGCTACGACACCGTGCGCGCCGCGTACGACGCCGGAATCCCGGTCTACGTCGGCACCGACGCGGGCGGCTCCCTCGCGCACGGGCTCGTCGCGGCCGAGGTCGCCGAACTCGTCACCGCGGGCATCCCGCCCGTCGAGGCGCTCTCCGCCACCGCCTGGGGCGCCCGGCGCTGGCTCGGGCGGCCCGGCCTCGACGAGGGGGCGCCCGCTGACCTCGTGGTCTACGAGGGGGACCCGCGCGCGGACGTACGGGTCCTGGCGGCTCCGCGACGGGTGGTTCTCAACGGGCGGATCGTCGGCTGACACGTCCCACCCGGCTCGCGCGGCGGACACGGCTGATACCGGCCACGCGGCCGACATGCGCTTGGTTGACGGAGCGTGACGACCGGGATGGCGTGCTCGTTACGCACCTCCGGTCGTGCCCCGGTGCGTCAACCCGTCATCAACCGGCGCGTCAACCAGCGCGTTCGTCCAGGGGCGTTGATCGAGTGACGGCGGAGAACAGCCGTGCCTCGGGATTCGAAGGTGTGCACGAAAAACCCACGATGGAGTGAACTCACGCCAGGTGGCTGACTGTTCACTCTCAGTGCGTAATTCTTTCCGGGTCCCAGGCTTTCTCCTATGGGGGTCCCACCCTTGAACAGCATCAACCACCGCATGCCCGCACGCCGGTTCGCCGTCACCGCGGCCGCCACCGTCCTCGCCGTGGGTCCCACCGCGCTGGCCGGAGCGGGCTCCGCCCACGCGACCGACGACCACGGTCGCGCGAGTGCCGTCGTGCTCCGCACCGGACTTGACGTGTCGCTCCTCAACAAGACCGTGAACGTCCCGCTCGCGGTCTCCCTGAACGACGTGCAGGCACCGCAGAGTGCCGAGAAGACCGCGCTCACCGCCCAGTTGGACGGCGTCGACCACGGACGACCGTTCAGCGTGCTGCGCGCGGACGTCGCCACCGCCGAGGCCACGGTCTCCGCCGGGAAGGCCGAGGGCTCCACCCGCCTCGCGCACGCCGCCGTCCATGTCCCCGGACTGCCGCTGCTGTCGCTGATCGAGGTCCAGGACGTGACCTCGAAGGCGACCTGCGAGGCCGGGAAGAAGCCCGTCGCCACCGCCAACCTGCTGGGATCCGTCACCGTTCTCGGCAAGAAGGCCACGCTGACGACGGGCGGCCCGACGCACGTGAAGGTCCCCGGGGTCGGTGAGGTGCGGCTCGACCTCTCCAAGACCGAGACCACCTCCCGGACGGCCGCCGCGTCCGCGCTCGAACTCAAGGTGTCCATCAACCCGTTGAAGCTGAACGTGGCCGAGGTGGAGGGCACCCTGACACTGGCGAAGGCCACCTGTGAGTCGCCGGCGGCGCCCGTCGCCCAGGAGGCCGCACCGGCAGGCCCCTCCGAAGCCTCCGACCCGGTGGCCGAGGTGACACCGCAGGGCGCTCCCGTGCAGGAAGGGCTCGCGGAGACCGGAGGCAGCTCCATGACGCCGTATCTGGCCGGTGGTGCGGTGGCGCTGCTCGCCGCCGGCGGCGCAGCGGTCGTCCTCTCCCGGCGCCGCCGAGGCTGACGGCCCGCCGGGGTCCCGCCGCCCGGAGCTCAGCAGCAGGGTGCTCCGCCCGGAACCCGCTCCTCGGACGCCGGACGGGCTGAACGGTCTCAGCCCGTCCGGCGTCCGAGGACCAGGCCGTTCAGTCCGAGGAAGAGGTCCGGGGCGGCGGCTCCGGACACGGGCCGGACGGGGGCGGGGGAGGGGAGCGCCGGGGCGGAACCATCCCCGTTCCGCCCCCGCTTCCGCTTATGGTCATCGCCCGGTCCAGCGCCTGCAGGAAGCGGTTGACCGTCGCCCGGTCCCGCACCGCGATCCGCAGCCATTCGTCCCCGAGCCCGGGAAACGTGTCCCCGCGCCGTACCGCGAACCCGAGATCGCGAAGAACCCGGCGCACCCCGGTGGCCCGCGGCAGCCGGACCAGGACGAAGGGGCCCTCCGCCGGCTCCACCACGTGCAGCCCGTCGGAGCAGCCGAACTCCCGCAGCCCCGCCACCAGATGGGCCCGGTCCGTGGCGATCCGCCGCGCCGCGTGCGCCGCCTCCGCGAGCGCCTGCGAGGACATACAGACCTCGGCCGCCGCGAGCGCGGGCGTGGAGACCGGCCAGAGCGGCTGGGCGCGCTCCAGCTGGGCGATCGTCCCGGGATCGGCGAGCACATAGCCGATCCGCAGCCCCGCAAGACCCCACGTCTTCGTGAGACTGCGCAGCACGACCAGTCCGGGCACGTCCGTCCGCCCGGCCAGCGTCTCGCGCTCACCCGGCACCGCGTCCATGAACGCCTCGTCGACCACCAGCACCCGCCCGGGGCGGGCCAGTCCGGCGACGGCCTCCGCCGGATGCAGGACCGACGTCGGATTGGTCGGATTGCCGATCACGACGAGGTCGGCGTCCTCGGGGACAGCGGCCGCGTCGAGCCGGAAGCCGTCCTCCTCGCGCAGCAGGACGCGGCCCACCGTGTGGCCGGCATCCCGCAGCGCGGCCTCCGGCTCCGTGAACTGCGGATGCACGACGACCGGCCGATGTACCTCCAGGGCACGCGCGAGCAGCACGAAGGCCTCGGCCGCGCCCGCCGTGAGCAGCACCCGCTCCACCGGCAGCCCGTGCCGCGCCGCCACCGCGGCCCGCGCGCCCCGTCCGTCCGGGTAGGCCGCGAGCCCCGGCAGCGACGCGGCGATCCGGTCGAGCAACCACGCGGGCGGGGTGTCCGCGCGGACGTTGACGGCGAGATCGGTGAGCTTGGAGCCGTCGTCGCGCACCTCGGCGTCCCCGTGGTGCCGCAGATCGTGCCCGCCCTCGGCGGCCTCTTCAGTGCGCATGGGTATGCGTGTGCCCCCCGTGATGGTGGTGACCGTGTCCGTCGTGGTGGCCGTCGTCGTCCGGGTGGAAGTGCGGCTGCTGGGGGAGCCCCACCTTGTCCTCGAAGCCGGGCAGCGCGATCCGGTAGACGCAGGAGTCGCAGTTCATCCGCAGGTCGCCCTTCACCGCCTCCCGGTAGCGCTCCATGACCAGGTCGAGCAGCTCGGGCTCGGGGCCGATGACCTCGGCGGAGCCCACCTCGACCCGCGGGTGCGCGGACGCCCAGTCCTCCGTCTGCCGCCGCACCCGGTCCGGAAGGATACCGGTGAACAGGAAGTAGGGCAGGACCACGATCCGGCGCGCGCCCAGCTTCACACAGCGGTCGAGACCGGACGGCACATCCGGCGCCGCCAGGGACACGAACGCCGTCTCGACGCCCGCGTACCCCCGGCCCTCCCACAGCAGCCGCGCGGCCTTGTGCACCTCGGCGTTGGCGTCCGGGTCGGTGGACCCGCGGCCCACGAGCAGCACCGTCACCTCGGCCCGCTCCTCGGGGGTCCGGGCGCCGCCGCCGAGGGCGTCGTCAAGGCGTCGCTCCAGCACGGCGAGCAGCGACGGATGCGGGCCCAGCGGACGCCCGTACGTGTACGAGATCCCGGGGTGCCGCTCCTTCTCGCGGGTCAGCGCCGCCGGGATGTCACCCTTGGCGTGCCCGGCGGACACCAGCATCAACGGCACGGCGGCGAACCGCCGTACCCCCTGCCCGACGAGTTCGCTCACGGCGTCGCCCAGCGGCGGCGGCGACAGCTCGATGAACCCTCCGGCGACGGGCAGCTCGGGATGACGGCGCCCCAACTCCCGTACGAAGGAACGGAAGGCCTCGGCTCCGGCCTCGTCCCGGGTGCCGTGTCCGGCGATGAGCAGCGCGGGGGGCGGGGTGGTCACGATGTCTCCTTGGTAGCCGAGGTGGCCTCGGCGGTCGTCGAGGCCCGGTCGGCCCGGGCGGTCTGTGCGGCCCGGTCGGCCCGCACGGTCTTCACGGCCTGGTCGGCCTGCGGAACAGGGTGGTACAGCAGGGCGTTGAGCGCGGCGGCCGCGACCGCCGAACCGCCCTTCTCGGACACGTTGCTGACAGCGGGCAGGCCGCTCGCGCGGAGCGCGGCCTTGGACTCGGCCGCGCCGACGAACCCGACGGGCAGACCGATCACGAGCGCCGGAGCGGCGTCCAGCCGCAGCAACTCCTCCAAGGCGGTGGGCGCGCAGCCGATCACCCACAGCGCGCCGGGCCCGACCTCCTCGTACGCGAGCCGGACCGCGTGCGCCGAACGCGTCAGACCGGGGCCCGACCTGGCGTCCTTGAGACGGCAGACGGTGGCGCGGCGCGTGATGCCCGCGGCCACCATCTCGACGTCCACCACGACGGGCGCCCCGGCGTGCAGCGCCGCGTGCGCCCGCACCAGGACGTCCTCGTCGGTGACGAGATCGCTCGCGTACTCCAGGTCGGCGGCGGAGTGGATCACCCGCTCCACCACCGCGCGCGTCAGCGGCGGAAGGTGCGAGGTGTCCAGGCGGGCGCGCAGCCGCCGGAAGGACTCCTGCTCGATGGGGTGCACGACCCGGTTCCCGGGCAACACCTGGCTCATTCGGCCTCCTCCTGCCAGCGGTAGCCGCGCGGTGTCACCATGCGCCCGGCGATCTCACGGGTCGCCGTGTTGCCCACGGTCACCACGGTCATCATGTCGACGATTCCCGGATCCAGGGACCCCAGCGTCGTGACCCGGCTCGACTCGTCCGGGCGGGAGGCGTTGCGCACCACACCCACCGGCGTCGTCGGCTCACGGTGCTCCGCGAGGATCGCGAGCGCCTTGGGAAGCTGCCAGTCCCGGCCCCGGCTGCGCGGGTTGTAGAAGGTCACGACGATGTCCGCCTCGGCCGCCGCGCGCACCCGGCGCTCGATGACCTCCCACGGCGTGTGCAGGTCGGACAGGCTGATCGACGCATGGTCGTGGCCGAGCGGCGCGCCCAGGATCGCCCCGGCCGCGAGCGCCGCGGTCACCCCCGGCACCCCGACGACGTCGATGTCGTCGGACGCCTCGGCGAGCGCGGGCGACGCCATCGCGTACACCCCCGCGTCGCCGCTGCCGATCAGCGCGACGGCCTGTCCGCGGCGCGCCTCGGCCACCGCCGTGCGCGCCCGCTCCTCCTCCGCGCCGAGCCCCGACTCCAGGATCAGGGTGCCCGGCCGCAGCAGATCGCGGATCTGGTCGACGTACTGGTCGAGCCCGACGAGCACCGCGGCCCGCCGCAGCTCCGCCGTCGCGCGCGGAGTGAGCAGATCGCGGGCTCCGGGACCGAGGCCCACGACGGCGAGCCGCCCGCGGGCCGGCCGGCGCGCCACCGCGCAGGTCGCCATCGCAGGCTGCCCGTCCGTCCGCACCGACTTCCGCTTGGGTACGAGGAGTTCACCCCCGCCCACCAACGCGGCGGCCTCCGCCACGGACGGCGTTCCCACGGCGGCGAGCGGCGCGTCGGACGGGTTCGGGACCGCCACCGCCGCCAGCTCCTCGGCGGTGTACGTGACGACCGGCACCCCGAGCCGCGCGGCGGCCCCGACGATGCCGGGCTCCTCGGACTTGGCGTCGACGGTGGCGAGTTCGGCCACCGACCCGACGGAAAGACCCGCCTCCCGCAGCGCGTCGCCGACGAGCCCGAGGACCTCCTCCACGGGCGCGCCCCGGGAGGCGCCGACACCGACCACGAGGGACGGCGGGCGCAGGACGACCTCCCGCGCGGCCGGTTCCCGGTCGCGGTCGGAGACACGAAGGACGGCGGCGCCCGACCGCGCCGGGCTGCCCACGTTCGGCGGCAGCGCGGGCAGCGGCCACCTCGACTCCGCCTCCAGCACCACCGGTTCGCCGTCCAGCATGGCCCGCGAGACCCCGGCGACATCCCCTTCCACCGGGAAACCCAGGGTGTCGAGACCGGGCACCCCCACCGCGTCGGTCGCCGTCGTCACCACCGGCTCGGCACCGAGCAACTCACCCACCTCGCGGGCGAGTTCGTTCGCCCCGCCCGCGTGGCCGCCGACCAGCGACACGGCGAACCGCCCCGCCTCGTCGACGCACACCACTCCGGGGTCCGACCCCTTGTCCACGAGCAGCGGCGCGACGAGCCGTACGACCGCGCCCGTGGCGAGGAAGCACACCAGCTGGTCGCACTCCGCGAAGGCCCGCCGCACGGCGTCCGTCACGGGCCCGTCGTACACCCGGGTACGCGTGGACCATGCGGCGGCGAGCCGGTCACGGGCCGTCGCGCCCGCCGCCGTGGCGGAAATCAGGCCGATCACTGGGGGACTCCTTCGGTACGGGCCGGAGGCCGGACGCCCCACAGCACAAAGACGGGATTGGTCGCCGCGAGCCGGGAGACGTCGCCCGGCAGCGGGGCGAGCCGCGAGGACTGCAACAGGACGCCGTCGCAGGTGAATCCGGCGGCGGTGAGCGCGTCGCGGGCGGCCGGCACCCGGTCGAGCGAGGCCACGGCGATCACGACGGCCCGCCGGGCCCGGCGCGCGCACGCCGTGACGATGGCGGGCAGTTCACGTCCGCCGCCGCCGATGAACACCGCGTCCGGATCGTCCAGGTCGGACAGCACCGTGGGCGCGGCCCCGTGGACGACCCGCACGTCCACGCCGTGCGCGGCGGCGTTGGCACGGATGCGGTCACAGCCGTCCCGGGTCTTCTCGACCGCCGTCACCGCGGCGCCGAACCGCGCGCACTCGACGGCGACGGAACCGGAGCCCGCGCCGACGTCCCAGACCAGCTCGCCGAGCCGCGGTCCGATCCGGGCCAGCGCCAGCGCCCGTACCTCGAACTTGCTGATCATCGAGTCGCGGTGGGCGAACTCGCTCTCGTCCAGGGCCCATCTGTCGGGCCCGGCAACCGGCCCGGCCACGGTCCGCACGGGAGCCAGGGCCCGCGACTCGTCCAGGCACAGCACGACGCTGACCGCCGTACCCCAGTCGCGGGCCGCGGCCTCGGCGGGCGTGACCCGCTCGACGCGCTCGTGCTCGGGGTCGCCGAGGGCGCTCGCCACGACGAGCACGCGCTGCGCGCCGCGGTGGGTGAGCGCGGCGCCCAGCTCGGCGGGCCCGGACCCCGGACCGGTCAGCACGGCCACCTTGGGCCGCGACCGGCAGACGTGGACGGCCGTACGAAGATCACGCCCGTGCGCGCTGACCACCACCGCGTCGTCCCAGGGCAGCCCGAGCCGGGCGAACGCGGTCGCCACGGACGAGACACCGGGGCGTACGTCCAGCCGCTCGGCCCCGAACCGCTCGGCCAGCGCCCGCACGATCCCGAAGAACCCGGGGTCGCCCGACGCGAGCACCACGACCGGGCCCCCGCGCGCCCCGTCGTCCGCGTACCGCTGGATGCGGTCGAGGGCCGGTGCCAGCGGCCCGAGCACCACCTGTTCCGCCCGCTCCGGCAGCCCGGCCGCCGCCAGATGCCGCCGGGCACCCACGACCAGCCCGGCCCCGGCGAGCACACCCGCCGCGTCCGGGGACAGCGGCGCCCCCGTGCCCGTACCGACGACGGTGATCACCACGGAGCTGTCCGCCGGGACGACGGACTCTCCCTCCGCGCGGATCGGCTCCCCCTCCGCGCCGACGACGTCCACGCTCACGACGCGGGGCCCTGCGCACTGCCCCGGCGCGCCGCGCGCAGCTCGGCCCGCGCCTCGGGGTCGGCCTTGCGGAAGCCGTGGAAGTGACCGGGGTGATAGAGGTGCGAGCGCGTGCCGCTCGCGTCGAGCGCCGGGCCGACCAGGAAGAGGGTGTGCTTCCAGAGCTTGTGTTCCTTGACGGTCTCCTCCAGCGTGCCGATCGTGCACTTCACGATCAGCTCCTCCGGCCAGGTCGCCTGGTAGGCGACCACGACCGGCGTGGTCGTCGGATAGCCGCCCTCCAGCAGCTCCCGCACCAGCTGGCCGCTGCGGGCCGCCGACAGGAACAGCGCCATCGTCGTGCCGTGCTTCGCGAACTCCCGAACCTCCTCCCCGGGCGGCATCGGCGTCTTGCCGCCGCCGAGCCGGGTCAGGATCACCGACTGCGCGACCTCGGGAATCGTCAGCTCGCGCTGTACGAGCGCGGCCACCGCGGAGAACGACGAGACACCCGGCACGATCTCCGTCTCGATGCCGAGCTCGGCGCACCGGTCGACCTGCTCCTGCGTACCGCCCCACAGGGCCGGGTCGCCGGAGTGGATCCGCGCCACCCGCAGGCCCTGCGCGCGGGCCCGCTCGTACACGGCGACGACGTCCTCCAGCGACATCGTCGCGGAGTCGAGGATCTCCGCGCCCTCGCGCGCGTGGTCGAGGACCTCGGCCTGCACCAGGCTCGCCGCCCAGATCACGACGTCGGCGTCGGCGATGGCGCGCGCGGCGCGGAACGTCAGCAGGTCGGCGGCGCCGGGGCCGGCACCGACGAAGGTCACCTTGCCGGTGGGGGCATCGGCCATGGGAATCGGTCCTTTCCTACGAAAAATCGGGGGTGCTGCGAAAGCTTCGGTACGTGCGGGGCCGTCGCCCCAGGTGCGCGAACGGGGGTTGATCGGATAGCAAGGGCCTATGGCGGTCCTCGTCGCGCTCGGCGCGTTCCTGATGACGCTGGCCGGCGGCTGGACGGCGCAGCGCGTGACCGACCGCCGCCATCTGGTCCTCGGCCTGGCCGGCGGCCTGATGCTCGGCGTGGTCGGCCTCGATCTGCTGCCGGAGGCGCTCGCCGCGGCGGGCACCGAGGTGTTCGGCGTACCGGCCGCGCTGCTCCTCTTCGTGGGCGGCTTTCTGCTGGCCCATCTGGTCGAACGCCTGCTCGCCCACCGTCAGGCCGCGCACGGCGGCGAGGAGAACGAAGGACGCGCGCCCGAGGTGGGCCTCACGGCGGCCGCCGCCATGGTCGGCCACAGCGCGATGGACGGCGTCGCGATCGGCGCCGCCTTCCAGGTCGGTGGCGGCATGGGGCTCGCGGTGTCCCTCGCGGTGATCGCCCACGACTTCGCGGACGGCTTCAACACGTACACGATCACGAGCCTGTACGGGAACGCCCGACGCAAGGCCCTGCTCATGCTGTACGCGGACGCGGCGGCCCCCATGCTCGGCGCCGCCTCCACCCTCTTCTTCACCATTCCCGAACGGCTGCTCGGCGGCTACCTCGGCCTCTTCGGCGGCGTACTCCTCTACCTCGCCGCCGCCGAGATCCTCCCGGAGGCACACCACGAACACCCCGCCCGCTCGACCCTGCTGTGCACGGTCGCGGGCGTGGCCTTCATCTGGCTGGTGGTGGGCATCGCGTCCTGAGTCCGAACGGCCCGCCGGGTGGGTGGGGGTCACAGCTTTCCGCCGCGTTTCCCGTCGCGGCGCGCGGGCGCGATGAGCGTCGAGAGGTACGGGAGCGGCTCGCCGTCGAGCTCGCCCGCCGACCGGATCGACTCGTCCTCCAGACCGAGCGCCGCCCCCCAGACGGCGTCGTCGATGCGCCCGCTGTCCCGCAGCGCCTCGGCGACCTCCCGGGCCTGCCGCCCGAACTTGTACGCGACCACCGTGCCGGGCCCGTTCAGCGCGTCCTTGAGCACGGCGGCCCCCGCGGTCACCGGGACGAGCGTGAGCGGCTCGGTCCCCTCGGTGAGGACGGCCCCCGACCGCGCGGCGAGGTCCTGCATGGCGGTGATGCCCGGCACGGTCTCCACGACCGTGCCGGGAGCCAACTCCGCGATGGTGTGCGCGAGATAGGTGAAGGTCGAGTACACGTTGGGGTCGCCGATGGTGGCGAAGGCGACCGTGCCGTGTCGGCCGAGAAGGCCCGCGACCCGCGCACCGGCGGCGTCCCAGGCGGCCTCGCGGCGCCCCCGGTCGCTCCGCTCGTTGAGCGCGAACACGATCCGGACGACCTTCTCCTCGGGCACGTAGTGCAGGACGGTCGCCTCGGCCCGCCCGCGCTCGCCGCCGTCCTTCCCATCCGGCGCAGCCATCACGGGGACGACGACGACCTCAGCGGCGCGCAGGGCGTTGACACCCTTGACGGTCACCAGCTCCGGGTCGCCGGGGCCCACCCCGACTCCGATCAACTTGCTGCTCATGACGTCAGGCACCTCTCGACGAACCGACGGGCCGCACCGGGCTCGGACGCCCAGTGCGTGTGCAGATAACTCGCGTGCACACCGTGTTGCACGAAACCTTCGACGCGCCGCTCGGGGGCGCGCACGCCCCAGGCGGGAGCCGCCCCGGCGCCGGGCTCCACGACGGTCCGGTGGAACTCGTGCCCGCGCATCCGGGTACCGGCCGCGGCCAGCACGCTGTCGCTGAGTGCCACGGCGTCCCGGTAGCCGAGGGTGAGCCGCTCGTCCATCCGGGCCACGGCGTCGATCACCCCGCACATGGGCCGCCCGTCGAGCTCCCGCGCCAGATACAGCAGCCCGGCACACTCGGCCGCGACCGGCGCCCCGCCGAACGCCAGCTCGGCGACGGCCTTGCGCAGCGGCTCGTTGGCGGACAGCTCGGGCGCGTACACCTCGGGGAAGCCGCCGCCGATGACCAACCCGCCGGTCCCTTCGGGCAGTTGCTCGTCGCGAAGCGGATCGAAGGTGACCACCTCGGCCCCGGCGGCGGTGAGCAGCTCGGCATGCTCGGCATAGGAGAACGTGAAGGCGGGACCGCCGGCCACGGCAACTCTCCTCACCCCGGCCGGAGTTCCGTCTTGCACCCCGGCCGGAGTTCGGCCCTCGGAGCCGTCCTGCACCCCGGCCCTCACTCCGTCCTCCAGCCCGTCGGGCGTTCGAGGGAGGGACTGTCCGGGGCGCCGGCCGGGGTCCGGTGAGCCGATCCCCGAGGCGGGGCCGGGGAGGGCCGACGGAGGCGAGGAACGAACCGCCTCGACCGCGTCCCACGCCGCACCCGGCACCGCTCCCGCACCGCGCGCGAGCGCGAACAACGCGTCCAGATCGCATCCGGCGCGCACCTGCGCGGCCATCGCGGCGACCGCCTCGACCGCTTCCGACCGCCGCTCGGCGGCCGGTACCAGCCCCAGATGGCGCGACGGCGTATCGACCTGCGGCGCCCGTCGCAGCACGCCCAGCACCGGTACCCCGGACGCGTCCAGCGCCTCGCGGAGCATGGCCTCGTGGCGCTCGGACCCCACCTTGTTGAGGATCACTCCCGCGACCCGCACCTCGGGGTCCCAGGAGGCGAACCCGTGCACCAGCGCGGCCACGGACCGCGACTGCGAGGACGCGTCGACGACCAGCACCACCGGCGCCCGCAGCAGTTTCGCCACATGCGCCGTGGACGCGAGCTCCCCCTCGCCCGCGGCCCCGTCGTACAGCCCCATCACGCCTTCGACGACCGCGAGATCGCACCCGCGCGCGCCGTGCGCGAACAACGGCCCGATCAACTCGGCGCCGCACAGGTACGCGTCGAGATTCCGTCCCGGGCGCCCGGTGGCGAGCGCGTGGTACCCGGGGTCGATGTAGTCGGGCCCCACCTTGTGCGGGGACACGGTGAGCCCCCGCGAGGCGAAGGCCGCCATCAGCCCCGTGGCGACGGTGGTCTTGCCGCTGCCCGAGGAGGGCGCGGCGATGACCAGCCGGGGAACGGAGGACGTCACCACTCGATGCCCCTCTGGCCCTTCTGGCCGGCGTCCATCGGATGCTTGACCTTGGACATGTCGGTCACGAGATCGGCGAGGTCGACCAGCTTCTCCGGGGCGTTCCGCCCGGTGATCACGACGTGCTGGGTGCCCGGACGGTCCCGCAGCACCGCGACGACCTCGTCGGTGTCGATCCATCCCCAGTGCATCGGATACGCGAACTCGTCGAGCACATACAGCTTGTACGTCTCGGCGGCGAGGTCGCGCTTGACCTGCTCCCAGCCCTCGCGGGCCTTGTCCTCGTTGTCCATCTGCGCGTCGCGCTGGACCCAGGACCAGCCCTCGCCCATCTTGTGCCAGTCGACGGTCCCGCCCTCGCCGGAGGCGCCGAGGACGCGCAGCGCGTTCTCCTCGCCGACCTTCCACTTCGCCGACTTGACGAACTGGAACACCCCGATGGGCCACCCCTGGTTCCAGGCGCGCAGCGCGAGCCCGAACGCGGCGGTGGACTTGCCCTTGCCGATCCCCGTGTGCACGACGACCAGCGGCCTGTTACGACGTTGACGGGTCGTCAGACCGTCGTCCGGTACGACACTCGGCTGTCCCTGCGGCACTACGCGGCCCTCCTCGAAGTCCCCTGCACATCTCGGACGAGTCCGGCGATCGAATCGGCCCGCAGCTCGTCCAGCGTCACCGGCGTGCCGCCCAGCTCCCCCGCGAGCTGCCCGGCGAGCCCCAGCCGTACCGGTCCCGTCTCGCAGTCGACGACCACCGAGGCGATCCCGCCGGCCGCGAACAGCCGGGCCGCGCGCCCGGCCGTGGCGACGGGCTCGGCCCCGCCCGTGGCCCGCCCGTCGGTCACGACGACGACCAGCGGCCGCCGGGCGGCGTCCCGCAGCCGCTCCACCCGCAGCACCTCGTGGGCCCGGAGCAGCCCGGCGGCGAGCGGCGTCCGGCCGCCCGTCGGGAGCGACTCCAGCCGGGCCGCGGCGGCGTCCACCGAGGAGGTGGGCGGCAGCGCGACCTCGGCGGCCGACCCGCGGAAGGTCACCAGACCCACCTTGTCCCGCCGCTGGTACGCGTCGAGCAGCAGCGACAGCACCGCGCCCTTGACCGCGCCCATCCTCTGCCGCGCCGCCATCGACCCTGAGGCGTCCACGACGAAGAGCACGAGGTTGCCCTCCCGGCCCTCGCGCGTCGCCTGCCGCAGATCGTCCCGCCGTACGACGAGACCCCGGCCCGACCGTCCGCGCGCCAGCTGATGCGGGGCGGCGGCCTGCACGGTCGCCGCCAGGTGCAGCTTGGTGAGCGTCCCGCCGGGCCGGCGCGACCCGGTCGTGCGGCCGTGCTCGGTCCGCGCGCGCGAACGCCGCCCGGCCGCGCCCTCGCCCAGTCCGGGCACGCTCAGCGTCTTCGTGCGAAAGGGCTCGGCGGCCCGTACGGGGGACTGCTCGCCACCCTGCCCGGCCGGCGCCTGCCCGTTCTCCGACGGTTCGCCCTGTGCGGGCACGTCGCCGGCCGGGGAGCCGTCGTCCGGTCCGTCCTGCGGCGGCCGCCCGCCACCCCCGGGCCCGTCCGGATCCGGATCCGGCTCGTCGTCCGAGTCCTCGGGTCCGGCGTCCGAGCCCCCGAACTCCTCCAGCGTCTCGTCGAGCTTGTCCTCGTCGATCCCGGGCGCGTCGAAGGGGTTGCGTCGGCGCCGGTGCGGCAGCGCGAGCAGCGCCGCCTGCCGTACGTCCTCGGCGAGCACCTCGGTGCGTCCCGCCCACGCGGCGAGCGCCGTCGCGGTCCGCGCCATCACGATGTCGGCGCGCATACCGTCCACCTCGAAGGCCGCGCAGGTCGCCGCGATCTGCCGCAGCGGCCCGTCGCCGAGCCGCACGGAGGGCAGCAGCGCGCGGGCCGCCACGATCCGGGTCCGCACGGCGGCCTCCTCGTCGGCCCAGCGCGCCGCGAAGGCGTCCGGATCGTCGTCGTGGGCGAGCCTGCGCCGCACGACCTCGACCCGCTGGTCGGGCTCCCGCGAGGCCGCGACCTCGACGGTCAGCCCGAACCGGTCGAGCAACTGCGGCCGCAGCTCGCCCTCTTCGGGATTCATCGTCCCGACGAGCAGGAACCGGGCGGCATGCCGTACGGAGACGCCTTCGCGCTCGACGTACGAGGCGCCCATCGCGGCCGCGTCCAGCAGCAGATCGACCAAGTGGTCGTGCAACAGGTTGACTTCGTCGACGTAGAGGATCCCGCGGTGGGCGTCGGCGAGCAGGCCCGGCTCGAAGGCCTTCACACCCTCCGCGAGCGCCCGCTCGATGTCGAGTGCGCCCACCAGCCGGTCCTCGGAGGCACCGACGGGCAACTCGACCATACGGGCCGGGCGTTGCGTGCCGGTCGCCGCCTCGTGCGGGCCGTCCGGGCACGCCGGGTCGGGAGCGGCGGGGTCACACGAGAAGCGGCACCCGGGAACGACGGCCACCTCCGGCAGCAGCGCCGACAGGGCACGCACGGCCGTGCTCTTCGCGGTGCCCTTCTCGCCGCGCACGAGGACTCCGCCGACCGCCGGACTGACGGCGTTCAGCAACAGCGCGAGCCTCAGGTCGTCCTGGCCGACCACCGCCGTGAACGGGAACGGGGTACTCACTGGTCGTCGCCCTCCAAGTCGCCTTCGAGCTCCAGATAGGTGGCGCGGAGCCGTTCCAGCGTCTCCGCGTCCGGCTCAGCCCACAGTCCGCGGTCGGCGGCTTCGAGGAGCCGCTCGGTGATGCCGCGCAGGGCCCACGGGTTGGACTTCCGCATGAACTCCTGGTTCTCCGGCGAGAACACGTACTCGGACGCCAACTTCTCGTACATCCAGTCGTCCACGACCCCGGCCGTCGCGTCGTAGCCGAAGAGGTAGTCGACGGTCGCCGCCATCTCGAAGGCGCCCTTGTAGCCGTGGCGGCGCATCGCGGCCATCCAGCGCGGGTTGACCACCCGGGCGCGGAACACGCGGTGCGTCTCCTCGCCGAGGGTGCGGGTCTTCACCTGGTCGGGCACGGCGGAGTCGCCGACGTACGCCTCGGGGCTGGCACCCGTCAGATGCCGCACCATGGCGACCATGCCGCCGTGGTACTGGAAGTAGTCGTCGGCGTCGACGAGGTCGTGCTCGCGGGTGTCGACGTTCTTCGCCGCGACCGCGATCCGTCGGAACGCCGTCTCCATGTCGCCGCGCGCCGCGCGCCCGTCGAGCCCGCGCCCGTAGGCGTAGCCGCCCCACACCGCGTACACCTCGGCGAGGTCGGCGTCCGAGCGCCAGTTGCGGGCGTCGATCAGCGGCAGCAGACCGGCGCCGTACGCGCCCGGCTTGGAGCCGAAGATGCGGGCGGTCGCGCGCCGCCGGTCGCCGTGCTCGGCGGTGTCCTCGTCGGCGTGCTTGCGCACGTAGTTCCGGTCGGCGGGCTCGTCCAGCTCGGCGACCGCGCGCACCGCGTCGTCGAGAAGTCCGACGACGTGCGGGAACGCGTCCCGGAAGAAGCCCGAGATGCGGACCGTGACGTCGATGCGCGGACGGCCCAGCTCGTCGAGGGGGACGACCTCGAAGCCGGTGACGCGCCGGGACGCGTCGTCCCACACCGGGCGGCAGCCGAGGAGCGCGAGGATCTCCGCGATGTCGTCGCCCTGGGTGCGCATGGCGGACGTGCCCCACACCGTCAGACCGACGGACGTCGGGTAGGCGCCCGTGTCCTGCAGATACCGCTGGACGAGGGAGTCCGCGAGGGACTGGCCGACCTCCCAACTGAGCCTGGACGGAATGGCCTTGGGGTCGACGGAGTAGAAGTTGCGGCCGGTCGGCAGGACGTTGACGAGCCCGCGCGTCGGCGAACCCGACGGACCGGCCGGGACGTAACCACCGTTCAGTGCCTTGAGGATGTGTCCGATCTCGTCCGTCGTCCGGGCGAGCCGCGGTACGACCTCGCGGGAGGCGAACTCCAGCACCGCGACGGCGTCGGGGAGTTCGACGCCCAGCACCTCACGCACGAGCGCCGGGACGGCGGCCGGGTCCCAGCGGCGCTCCTCCATGCCCAGCGCCGCCCGGCGGCACAGCTGCTCCAGCAGGTCGATCGCGTCGGCCGCCGTACGGGCCGGGCCCTCGACGAGGTCCGTCAGCTCGACGGGCGCCTTCACCGGAGCACCCGGCTCGGCGAGCAACTCCTTCTCCACCAGGCCGAAATGCTCGGCCAGGCAGGCGCGCAGACCGGGCAGCGCGTTCGCCGTGCCGCCCCACACCTGCGAGGCGCGCAGCACGGCGAGCACGAGGTTCACCCGCGGCTCGGCCTCCGGACCGCCGCCCAGGATGTGCAGGCCGTCGCGGATCTGCACGTCCTTGATCTCGCACAGATAGCCGTCGATGTGCATCACGAACTCGTCGAAGTCGCCGTCGTCCGGCTGCTCGTCGACGTGCAGGTCGTGATGGAGTTCGGCCGCCTTGACGAGCGTCCAGATCTGCGCGCGGACCGCCGGGGCCTTCGTGGGGTCCAGGTCGGAGACGAGCGCGTACTCGTCGAGGAGCTGCTCCAGCTTCGCGAGGTCCCCGTAGGTGTCGGCGCGCGCCATCGGCGGCACGAGGTGGTCGACGACGGTGGCGTGCCCGCGGCGCTTGGCCTGCGTGCCCTCACCGGGGTCGTTGACGATGAACGGGTAGACCAGGGGGAGTTCGCCGAGGACGGCGTCGGGCGCGCAGCCGCCGCTGAGCCCGAGCCCCTTGCCCGGCAGCCACTCCATCGTGCCGTGCTTGCCCATGTGCACGACTGCGTCGGCGCCGAAGCTGTTCTCCAGCCAGCGGTAGGCGGCCATGTAGTGGTGCGAGGGCGGCATGTCGGGGTCGTGGTAGATCGCGATCGGGTTCTCGCCGAAGCCGCGCGGCGGCTGGATCATCACCACGACGTTCCCGAACTGCAGGCACGCGAGCACGATGTCGTCGCCGTCGACGTAGAGCGAGCCCGGCGGCTCGCCCCAGGCCTCCAGCATGCCCTCGCGCAGCTTGGGGTCGAGCGTCTCGAACCACGCCCGGTAGTCGGCGAGCGGCACGCGCGCCGGGGCGGCGGCGAGCTGCTCCTCGGTCAGCCACTCGACGTCGTGACCGCCGGCGGCGATGAGCCGGTGGATCAACTCGTCGCCGTTGTCCGGGTATTCGGTGAGGGCGTAGCCCGCGTCCCGGAGCGCGTCGAGCACCCGTACGGCGGAGGCGGGTGTGTCGAGGCCGACCGCGTTGCCGACCCGCGAGTGCTTGGTCGGGTAGGCGGTGAAGACGATCCCGAGCTTCTTCTCCGCGTTCGGCTTGTGCTTCAACAGGGCGTGCCGCAGGGCGATTCCGGCGACCCGCGCGGCCCGCTCGGGGTCGGCGACGTACACCGGGACGTCGTCGGGACCCTGCTCCTTGAAGGAGAACGGCACGGTGATGAGCCGGCCGTCGAACTCCGGGATCGCGACCTGCATCGCCGCGTCCATGGGGGACAGGGCCGCGTCGGAGGCGTCCCAGGCACTCTTCGACGAGGTCAGGCAGAGCCCCTGGAGCACCGGGATGTCGAGGTCGGCGAGCGCCCCGATGTCCCAGGCCTCCTCGTCGCCGCCCGCGGACGCCTCCGAGGCATGGGTGCCGCCCGCCGCGAGGACGGTGGCGACGAGCGTGTCGGCCCGGCCCAGGATCTCGTACAGGCCCGGGTCGGCTCCACGCAGCGAACCGCAGTACACGGCGAGGGCGTTGGCGCCGCGCGCCTCGATCGCCTCGCACAGCGTGTCCACGAACGCGGTGTTCCCGGACAGTTCGTGGGCCCGGTAGAACAGCACCCCGACGGTCGGCCTGCCCTCGACGAAGGCGCGCTCGCCATGGACGCCGAACTCCGCGGTCTTGTGCGGCTCCTCGAAGCCCTCACCCGTCAGCAGCACGGTGTCCGAGAGGAACCGGGCCAGCTCGGCGAGGTTGGCCGGGCCGCCCTCGACGAGATAGCGCAGCGCCTCCGCGACGACCCCCGCGGGCACCGACGACTCGGCCATCAGCTCGGCGTCCGGGACGGACTCGCCGCCGAGCAGCACGGTCGGGATGCCGGACGCCTTCAGAAAGGCCAGCCCGTCCTCCCAGGCCCGCTTGCCACCGAGCAGCCGTACGACGGCCACGTCCGCGCCCTCGACGAGCGCGGGGAGTTCGCCCGTGACGTCCACCCGGGTCGGATTGCCGATCCGGTAGGCGGTGCCACTGGCGCGGGCCGCCAGCAGATCCGTGTCGGCGGTCGACAACAACAACACTGTGCTCATGCGGGTGCTCCCGGTGGAATGAAGGGCAGTCCTTGCGGCGCGCCGGACTCGATGAGCCGCCACAGCGCGTCCGTGTCCGCGTGTTCCTCGATCAGGTCGCCGAGCCGGTCCAGCTGCTCCTCGCGCAGCGCCGCGAACGACGTGTCGGCCGCCGGTACGAAGCGGCGGCCCGCGGCGGCGGCCACCTCGCGCAGAAAGGCCCGCCGGAAACCGTCCGACTCCAGCGAGCCGTGCCAGTGCGTGCCCCAGACGGCGCCGGCCCGGCACCCGTCCAGGCTGTGTCCGTGGGCATCGGAGATGAACGCCTCGCCGCCGGTGACCTCGGCGACGCCGTGGTGGATCTCGTAGCCCTCGACGTGCTCGCCGAGGGCCTCGCCGACCGGCCGTGTCAGCGTCTTCTCCCTCGCGAACCGCACGCGGACGGGCAGGAGTCCGAGCCCGTCGACATGACCGGCGCGCGACTCGACCTCGTCCTCGATGTGCTCGCCGAGGAGCTGGTAGCCGCCGCAGATGCCGAGGACGGGCCGTCCTTCCGCCGCCCGGCGTGCGATCGCGTCCGCGAGGCCGCGCTCGCGCAGCCACGCCAGCGCCTTCACCGTGCCCCGGGTCCCGGGCACGACGACCAGGTCCGCGTCGGCCAGTTCCTCGGCCCGGTCCACGAATCGCACGACGACGCCCGGTTCGGCGGCCAGCGCGTCCACGTCGGTGAAGTTGGACATCAGCGGGACCGCGCACACGGCGACCCGCAGGATGTCCGCGCCCACGGGGGAGGAGACCGCCGACTCCCGGACCGCCCCGCGCAGCGAGACACGCAGTCCGTCCTCCTCGTCGATGCCCAGACCGTGCTGGAAGGGCAGGACGCCGTAGGAGCGCCGCCCGGTGAGGCCGTGCAGCATGTCGAGCCCGGGCTCCAGCAGGCTGACGTCACCCCGGAACTTGTTGACGAGGAACCCGGCGACGAGCGCCTGGTCCTCGGCCGACAACAGGGCGACCGTCCCGAAGAACGAGGCGAACACACCGCCCCGGTCGATGTCGCCGACGACGAGCATGGGAAGCCCCGCGTTGCGCGCCACCCCCATGTTCACGATGTCGGTGCGCCGCAGATTGATCTCGGCCGGGCTGCCGGCCCCCTCACAGATCACCGCGTCATACGTGCCCCGCAACTGGGCGAGACAGTCGAGCACGGTCCCGAGGAGTGCTTCCTGGCGCCCTCCACGCAGCCGTTCGCCGGGGGCCCCGGCGCCCGACAACGGCTCCGCCGCGGGCCCGGACGTCCCGAAGAACCCGCGCGCGCTCATCTCGCCCACCGGCCTGCCCATCAGGACGACCTGACTGGTGCGGTCGCTGCCCGGCTTGAGCAGCACGGGATTCATCAGCGCGGTCGGCTCCACGCGGGCGGCCTGGGCCTGCATGGCCTGGGCCCGTCCGATCTCGGCGCCCTCGCGCGTCACGAAGGAGTTGAGGGACATGTTCTGCGCCTTGAAGGGTGCGACCTTGACGCCCTGGCGCACCAGCCACCGGCAGATCCCGGCGGTCACGACGCTCTTGCCCGCGTCGGAGGTGGTCCCGGCGATCAGCAGCCCGCCACTCATGCGGTGCGCTCCTTCCTGGTGGTCAGAACCGTGAGCAGCACCCGTCCGGCGGCGCTCACGCCGAGCGCGAGCCAGCCGACGCGCCGGGAGAGCCGTACGGCCCGTTCGATGTCGTGGATGTGGACGGCGCGCCCCGCGTCATTGAGCACGGGCCGGTGCTCGACCCGTCCCCCGTACGAGAGGGTGCCGCCGAGCCGTACGCCCAGCGCGCCCGCGAACGAGGCTTCCACGGGCCCGGCGTTGGGGCTCGGATGCTTGCGGGCGTCCGCGCGCCAGGCGCGCACGGCGCCGCGCGGGTCGGACCCGGCCGCGGCCGCGAGGACGGCGGTCAGCCGGGCTCCCGGCCAGCCGGCGACGTCGTCGAGCCGGGCGGAGGCCCAGCCGTAGCGCCGGTAGCGGGGGGACTTGTGCCCGACCATGGCGTCGAGCGTGTTCACGGCGCGGAAGGCGACGAGTCCGGGCACCCCGGCGACGGCGCCCCAGACCAGAGCGCCCACGACGGCGTCGGAGGTGTTCTCGGCGACGGACTCGACGACGGCCCGCGCGACGCCGTCGGCGTCCAGCGCCTGCGGATCGCGCCCGCACAGATGCGGCAGCCGCTCCCGGGCCGTGTCGATGTCACCGGCCGCGAGCGCGCCGCCGACCGCCCGCGCCTCACGGCCGAGGGAGGTTCCTCCGACGACGGCCCAGGTGGCGGCGGCGGTCAGGGCGACGGAAGCGGTGCGTGAGGTGCGTACGGAACGACCGGCGAGCGCGGCGAGTCCGGTGGCACCGCCCACGCAGACGGCGGTGTGCAGGGCGCCCCACCCGCGGTGGTCACGCCACAGGGTCCGCTCCACGGCCGCGGCGGCCCGCCCGAACGCGGCGACCGGATGCCCCCGGCGGGGATCGCCGAGCAGCAGGTCGCCGAGGAGGCCGGCGGCGGCGCCGTACGCGAAGACGCGATCGGCACGCACGGGGTCAGCCCGCGATGCGGTGGAGTGGAACCCTCGTACTCAGCAGAACGGGCAACGGGCAGCCGCGCATGGCGATATGTCCTCACTCAGGGTGTCCACGCCCTGGTTCGACGAGACCGGCGGTGAGAGTTCCTGGCTCCCGGGGAGTTTCTTCCCCGATGACAGTGGCGGGACCGCGCCGGATTCGCACCGGCTTCCTCTCATGCCGCCGTACTTGGCTCCGGCAGTCCACCACGGGGTGAGAACGGCCGTCAACTGGCTGTTGACCTGCGGAGGGACAGTGTGCTCAGGCCCACATACGCGTGGGGTGCGGGACGGTGATCCGTCCCGCACCCCACGCGCGGTACTGCTCGGCGCGACCCTGTTCCGGGCCGCTTGTGCCGGGTTACTTGGTGATGATCAGGGAGATGCCGTAGGCCACCGCCGCGGCGCAGGCCGCGAAGCAGACATAGGCGCCGGTGGCCGCCGCGACCGCGGAACCGCCCTGGGCCGACTCCTTCTTGGAGAGGCCGGCGACGCCGAGGGTGAAGAGGGCGACGAGGGCCACGGTCACTCCGAGGCTGACCCCGAAGACGGATCCGAGGGCTGACCAGTCGATGTTCATGCTGTTGCTTCCTTCGGTTCTCAGGCCACGGGGGACGGCGCCGACGGGTTCGCCGTGGGTTCGGCGGGAGCCGGGATGGTGGCCGTGAGGTTCTCGGCCACGGTGCCGGCCGGGGGCGGGGTGACGGCGGCGATGGCCGTGGTCACCACACCGGCGGGCTCTTCGGCGTCGTTCACGTTGGTGTGGTCGATGACCTCGCGGCGCGAGCGGCGCCAGATCGCGAAGCTGGAAGCGACCAGGAAGACGGCGACGAGGGCGGTGCCCCAGGCACCGAAACCGGTCACCCACTCGGCGAGCGCGCCGACCAGGGCGGCGGCGGGCAGCGTGAGGACCCAGGCGACGGCCATCCGCTTGGCGGTGGACCAGCGGACCACACCGCCCTTGCGGCCGAGGCCCGCGCCCATCACGGAGCCGGAGACCGAGTGCGTGGTGGAGAGCGAGAAGCCGATGTGCGAAGAGGCCAGGATGACCGTGGCCGCGCTGGTCTGGGCGGCGAAGCCCTGCTGCGGCTGGAGGTCGGTCAGGCCCTTGCCCATCGTGCGGATGATGCGCCAGCCGCCCAGGTAGGTGCCGAGCGCGATGGCGAGACCGGCGGAGAGGATGACCCAGACCGGCGGGTCCGAGTCGGGAGCGACGGCGCCACCGGCGACCAGGGCCAGGGTGATGATGCCCATCGTCTTCTGCGCGTCGTTGGTGCCGTGGGCCAGCGAGACCAGGCCCGCGGAGGCTATCTGGCCGGCGCGGTACCCCTTCTTGGTGGCCTTGGTGTCGGCGTCACCACTGAGCTTGTACGACAGCCGCGTGGCGAACATCGCGGCCAGGCCGGCGACGATCGGGGCAGCGACGGCGGGCAGAAGCACCTTGCCGACCAGGACGTCCCCGTGCACCGCGCCGGTACCGGCGGAGGCGATGGTGGCGCCGACCAGGCCGCCCATGAGGGCGTGCGAGGAGCTGGACGGAAGTCCGACGAGCCACGTCACCAGGTTCCAGAGGATCGCGCCGACGAGCGCGGCGAAGATCACCTCTGGCTTGATGCCGGATTCATCGACGAGGCCCTTGGAGATCGTGTTGGCGACCTCCACCGAGAGGAAGGCGCCGACAAGGTTGAGGGCGGCGGACATGGCCACCGCGACCTTGGGCTTGAGAGCGCCAGTCGAGATGGTGGTGGCCATCGCGTTGGCGGTGTCGTGGAAACCGTTCGTGAAATCGAACACGAGAGCGGTGACGATCACGATTCCGAGGAGGAGCGTGATGTGTTCCATTTACCCAGGCTTCTGTTGGACGTCAGTGGCAGGTGGACCGTAGGCAACCTGGATGAACGGAAGGTGAACTGAGTCGGGCATCGTGGTGTCTCAAATGGCGAATCGCCCCTCCGCTTGCATCGAGGGGCGACGCCATGAGTTCGAACGGATGCGGAATCTCGGGCTCCGCTTGGGTTGCTAACCCAGGGCGAGTCGCTTGAGTCGGGTCACGGATCCGTTGAAGAGATTCTGGTCACCCGGCAGGCTGCCGCTGTTGTCGTACTGCCAGAAGGTCCACGCGGACCATCCGGCGGGCAGTGCTCCGGTGTCCGCCGAACCGTAGCGGGCCAGCCACAGCGTGTGATCCGCGGCAAATGCCCGGCTGGAACCGGTGCAGGTGTTCCACCAACGCGTTGTGGTGTAAATCACAGGCCGGCGGCCGGTCTCCCGGTGGATCTCGTCGCTGAAGGCCTTGATCCAGTTCGCCATCCCGGCCTTGCTCAGGCCGTAGCACTTGCGCTTGCCGTACGGGTTGTACTCGATGTCCAGCGCGGGCGGCAGCGTCCAGCCGTCCGCGTGCCACGCCCCGCCGTTGTGTACGAAGTACGCGGCCTGCGCGGCGCCGGAGGACTTGTCCGGCACCGCGAAGTGATAGGCGCCGTGGAGGATGCCGGCGTCGCGTGCGCCGTCGTACTGCCGGGCGAAGTAGGGGTTGCGGTAGGTGGTGGACTCGGTCGCCTTCACGTAGACGAACCGCGCGCCCTTCGCTTTCGCGCTCCGCCAGTCCACGTTCTTCTGGTGAGAGGAGACGTCGTGCCCCTTGGTGTTGCCCGCGGCCTCGGCCGGGAGCGCGGTCAGGGTGGTGCCCCCCAGGGTGAGCGCCGCCGCGACGGCGGTCGAGGCGACGCGGGCACGACGACGGAACGATTGGTGATCACGGGCCACATTTCCCCCCGGAAATGGCGACGTGTGCGACAAATCCCCCAGAGGCTACGGGAAGATCCGGCGCCGCCCGTCGGTCCCCGGCCATTCGTCGGCGGGGGCTGTATGGGCCCATATGTACCCTTACGGAGGCTCGGCTTCCGCTCTAAGCTGCGCCCGCCCGAGTGCGTCGGCCGCCGCGCCTGGCAGGATCGCGTCATGACGGAGCGGCACCGGGACGAACGGGACGGGCGGGAGGATCCGCGGATGGCGGACGAGCGCGACGAGCGGGACGAGTCGGCCGCGCGGGACGCGCGGGACGCCCTTCGACCGGCCTGGGACGCGCTGGTCGCGACGGCCCGCCGGACGGTCGCCGACGGGCTGGTCGTCGGTACGTCGGGCAACGTCTCCGTCCGCGTCGGCGACACCGTCCTGGTCACGCCCACGGGCGTGCCCTACGACCGGCTGACGCACGACGACATCGTCGGTGTAGGCCTCGACGGCCGGCAGGTGATCGGTTCGCTGCGGCCGACCAGCGAACTGCCGATGCACCTCGCGGTGTACCGGGTGACCGACGCGCGGGCCGTCGTCCACACCCATGCCGCGCACGCGACGGCCGTCTCGGTCCTCGTCCCCGAGCTCCCGCTGATCCACTACATGGCCGCAGACCTCGGCGGCCCGGTCCGCGTCGCCCCCTACGCGACGTACGGCACGGCGGAGTTGGCCGAGAACATGCTCAGGGCCCTGGCCGACCGCACGGCCTGCCTCCTCCAGAACCACGGCACCATGGCCTACGGAGCATCGCTGGACCAGGCGTACGACCGCACGGCCCAGCTGGAATGGATGTGCCGCGTCTGGCTCCTGTCCTCCTCGGTCCCCGGCCTCGCGCCCGCCCTGCTCTCACGGGAGCAGCTCGACGAAGCGGGGGAGCGGCTGCGGGGGTACGGCCAGAAGCGGTAGGGCCGCAAAGTGGCAGAGGGAGAGACAGAAGAGGCAGGAGCAGAGGCAGAAGTAGAGGCGGAAGAGGCAGGAGCAGAGGCAGAGGTAGAGGCGGAAGAGGCAGAGGCGGAGGAGGCAAGGCGGACGGCCCGCCCGCTGTCCGCCGTGCCCCGGTCGCCGGATCCGCCCCGTGGGCGGGGTTCGGTGAGCGCCGGCCGTCACCCTTGGAGGCTCTCCCGCTGGCCGATGGCCGAGTCCCCCGGGAAACTGGTCGAGTGCGCATCCTAAGAGCCACGGCAGCGGCCGTCACCGTAGCCATAGCCGCAGGCGCGGCCTCCGTGGCGGCAGGCCGGTTCGCCAGCGACGCCGCGCTGAAGACCAGGCCCGGCAAGCCCCTGCCCACCGAGCCCCGGCTCACCGTGCACGCCACGACGGCGGGCGGAATCACCCTCACCCGGGCCCTCGCCTCCCGGCGCCCGGGAACCTACGGCCTCGCGGGCGACGGCTGCCACGCGGTCGTCGGCCCCCTCCAGAACTCCGTCCCGCACACCGCCGACACCGTCGTACGCCGACTGGAACGCGTCACGCACGGCTCCCTGGAACCCGGCGACAAGGTGTGGCTCACCCCGAACCTGTACGTCGGCGACCCCGGGTCCGCCCTCGGACTCGAACACGCCGACGTCGACGTGCCCGGCGAACTCGGCGCCCTGCCCGCCTGGTTCGTGCCCGCCGTCCGTGACACCTGGGTCATCACCGTGCACGGCCTGGGCGCCACCCGGGAACACCCCATGAACGTGATGGAGTTCCTGAACAGCCGGCACTTCCCCGTGCTCGACCTCGCCTACCGGGGCGACCTGGGGGCACCCCGCCCCCCGGACGGCCTGAACCACCTCGGCGAGACCGAGTGGCGCGACCTCGACGCGGCGATCCGGTACGCCGTTCGGTACGGCGCCGAGCGGGTCGTCCTGTACGGCTGGTCCACCGGCGCCACCATGGCGCTGCGCGCCGCCGCCCACTCCGCGCTGCGCGAGCGGATCTCCGGGCTCGTCCTGGACTCGCCGGTCCTCGACTGGGAGACCACGCTGCGCGCCCTCGCCGGCGCCCGCCACACCCCGAGCTTCCTGCTGCCGCTCGCCGTGCGTGCCGCCCAGGGCCGTACCGGTGTACGCGGAGAACGCATCGCGCACGCCGCGCATCCCGGCCAGCTCAAGGTGCCGACCCTGCTGGTGCACGGCCCGGACGACACCATCGCGCCCTGGGGGCCCTCCCGCCGCCTCGCCGCGAGCCGCCCCGACCTGGTCACCCTCTACACCGTCCCGAACGCCCCGCACGGCGCCATGTGGAACGCCGACCCGGCGAGCTACGAAGAAGCCCTGCGCCGCTTCCTCACCCCCCTGATGTAAACCGTCCCCCTTCTGAGCCATCCCCGATCCAGGCCACGGCACTGCGCCGAGGCGGTCATCGCACTGCGCCGAGACGGCCGCCGCACTGCGCCGAGACGGCCACCGCATTCCGCCGATTCGGACCGGCGCGAACCCCCGCGCCTCAACAGCGCCCTTCCCCGGCGCGCGCCCGCGGCCGAGCCATCGCGCGCCGGAGCGAAGACGTCGCGCGCCCCGGGAGCGAAACCGCCGCACATCCCCGGAGTGAAGCCCGCGCGCGCTCCCGGTGTGGGCGGGCCGCCCGGTGGCCCCGAGGCTCTGCGCGAGGTGCCTCGGGCGACGCGAAGGCGCACTTCCGGTTCGGTCCCGAACAACTCCGCGCCGCCCTCTTTCCCGCGTGTCGGGCACCCCGAGAAGGGCCCGCTCCCACCGCCCCCGTGGCCTGCGACGGCATTCCGTTTGGGTTTTCGGACTGTCAACCGCAAGACTGCACCCGTGACGTCCCGTAACCCGCGCGACTCCAGGCTCCGACTCGTCAGCCCGCGGTCCCTCGCGGCCGCTCCCCGAGCGGTGACCCAGCGCCGCACGCGCCGCCCCGCACCGCGACCGCCGGAAGGCACACCGCCGCCCGCGGAACTCGCCCACATGGCACGCACCGGCCTGTCCGACGCGGCGCGCGTCGCGCGCTGGGCCGACGCCGCCCTGCGCCCGGGGCGCGACGGCGCGAAGCCCGGCGGCAAGGGCGCCCTCTCCGACGCCACCGCCGAACGGGCCGCCGCGGATCTCGGACTGACCCCGGTTCAGGTCCGCGCCGACTGGGACACCGCCCGCCTGGCCGGCCTCATCGAGGTGCACGGCGACACCGCCCGCCCGGGATGGCGGCTGCGCGCCTGGAGCCGCGACGACAGCGCGGTCCTGCGCGGCTGGGTCGCCCTCTTCGACGCCTGGTCCCTCGCGTACCCCGGGCCCATGGACCGCGAGCCCGCGGCCGTCGCCGAGGTCGTCTCCGCGATGCCCCAGGTGCTCTCCTTCCTTCAGCTCTCCGCCGGGCCCGTCCCCGTGGACCAGCTCCTCGACCTCCTCGGGCAGCGCGTCACGGAACTGCGCACCGAGCGCTGCGAAATCCCCTACGGCCCCGAGCCCGAGCCCGCCCCGCAGCCCGCCGACGTCCCGGACGCCCCCCTCGCCCCCCTCCTCGAGTGGGCCCTGCACGCCCTCGCCTCCGTCGGCGCGCTGACATGCGGCGAAGGACAGGCCACCCTCACCCCGCTCGGCAGCTGGGCGGTCTGGGTCAAGCTGGAGCAGATCTGCGTCGCCGCGCAGAGCCCCGCCGGGAACATCGAGCAGTCCGCGGAGGACATGCTCCGCGGCTGCGCCCAGCTCCGCCCCAACGCCGCCCGCGCCGAGTACCGCGCCTGGCTCGCCGCCCGCCCGGTCGGCGGCGCCGTCACCGAACTCATCGACGCCGCCCGCGGCGAGGACGCCCTCACCCGCGGCCTCGCCTTCGAGGCGCTGCGCGTGGTCGGCGCCCCCGCCGAGCCCGATGTGCGCGCCGTCGTCGAAGAAACCCCGCTGCGCCCCTACGCCCTGCTGTGGCTCGCCGAGCACGACGGCTACGACCCCGAGGACGCCCACGAGGTCCTCACCCGCGCCGAGTCGACCTGGCTGTGGGTCGACACCGCGGCCGCCGTCGCCGACCACGGCGAGGCCCCGCTCCTCGTCCGTCATCTGGAGTCCGCGGTGCAGCCCACCGTGCCCGCGCTGCTCGACGAGGTGCGCGCGGTCGGGCACCCGCGAACCGTGCAGGTGCTGGTCGCGCTCGCCGCAGCCCACCCGGACCCGGCCCTCGCCAAGGCCGTACGCCGGGCCGCCTTCCAGGTGCACACCGGGGGGAGCTGAGCGGGGGAGCCGGCCGGGGGAGCCTGCCGGGGCCAGGCAGGGGCCGCCGCCCGGCCGGGTTCTACGCGCCTATCTCCGGCGCGTAGGTGCCGAAGCTCCAGATGTTGCCCTCGATGTCGCGGGCCATGTAGTCCCGCGAGCCGTAGTCCTGGTCGGTCGGGGCCATCAGGATCTCCGCGCCGTGGTCCACGGCCCGCTGGTGGTGTGCGTCGACATCGTCCACGACGATGTACACCCCGCACGGGCCCGCGCTCTTCATCGCCTCGTCGAAGCGGCCGCCGCGGCCCTTGGAACCGAGCATCACCGCGCCGTTGCCCTGCACCAGCTCGGCGTGCATGACCGAGCCGTCCTCGCCCTCGTAGACGGACAGCTCGGTGAAACCGAACGCCTCCGTGAGCTGCCTGATCGCCGCCTTCGCGTCGGTGTACAACATCGAGGGATAGATGCTCGGGCGCCCGCCGTTCATGCCAGCCATACCGATCACTCCGTCTCGTCACACACTGCCGGATTCCGATCCGCTGCCCAGTCTGGCACCGGCCACTGACAACGCCCCGCGGCCCGGAATCCGGCCACCGCCGCGGGACCGGGCCCGCCACCGCGGTACCCCGGCCGGGCGTCCGGCACGGCTCCGCTCACCGGAACGTGTTGCACTGCGCCATGTCGCCGCTGGTGAAGCCGTGGTAGAACCACTGCTGCCGCTGCCGGGCGGAACCGTGCGTCCAGGTCTCCGGGGTCACCCGGCCCTGGTACCTCGACTGGATCCGGTCGTCGCCGACGGCCGCCGCCGCGTCCAGGCCGTCGCGGATGTCGGCGTCCGTCAGCGTGGTCAGCAACGGCTTGCCCGTCGACGAGGAGGGCGTGGTGGTCGCGTGCCGCGCCCACACCCCCGCGTAGCAGTCGGCCTGGAGCTCCACCTTCACCGAGTTGCTGTTCGCGCCGGTCACGCCGTCCTGCGACCGGGCGAGCGTGCCCATCAGGTTCTGCACGTGATGCCCGTACTCGTGCGCCACCACATACGCCTGCGCGAACGGTCCGCCGCCGGCGCCGAGCGTCGTACGAAGATCGTCGAAGAAGCCGAGGTCCAGATAGACCTTGCGGTCGCCGGGACAGTAGAAGGGCCCGACGGACGACGACGCGGTGCCGCACGCGGTGTCGACCCGGCCGCCGAAGAACACCGTGGGGGCGCGGGTGTAGGTGCCGCCCCTGCGCGCGAACTCCCGGGTCCAGTAGGCCTGGACGCTGTCGACCACGGCCACGGTCCGGCAGTCCTCCTGGGCGTTCGCGTCCCGCCCCGTCCGGCAGGTCTGCTGCATCTGCGCGAGGGAGGCGGCGGTCGTCCCGGGCTGTTCGCTGCCCGAGGAGAGCCCGAGCTGGTCGGGGCCCACCCCGACGAGCAGTCCGACGACCAGGGCGATCAGGCCGGCGAGGCCGCCGCCGATGGCCGCCCTGCCGCCGGGGATTCGACTGCCGCGCACATCCCGCACCTCGGAGGTGTCCAGATCGGCGTCGTCGTCGAACTGCATGGGCACACCACTTCCCGCCGTACGTCGCTCCGTGGCGCCATCCTCATACGCTCCCGGACCCGCGGCTCCGGCCCGAGGTCCGAACGGGCGACGCCCGCACCGGGCCGCCGCGTCCCGAGCGGATCCGCCCGCCCGGTCGTGCGGCCCACGCCGCCTGCGCCGGCCGGACCGGCGAGAATCATCACAGCGGGACCGGCGAGATCATCGCCGTGGACGACCGTGACCGGATCACCCCGCGCCGCGCCCCTGGGCATCGAGCAGGCGCCGGACAGGTACCGAGCCGGCGCCGTGCGGCGGGGCGAGTGTCACAGTGCGCGACGCCCGCACACCGGAAAAGTGCTTGCACCGCCCCGTTAGACTTGGCCCATGGCCATTCTCCTCGCGCATTAGACGGCGGGAACGTCCTCAGCCGTCCACCCCGCCAACGACCCTGCCCTGGAGTCTGTCCGTGATTTCCGCCTCCGGTATCGAGCTGCGCGCCGGCGCCCGCATCCTCATCGAGTCCGCCACCTTCCGCATCACGAAGGGCGACCGCATCGGCCTGGTCGGCCGTAACGGCGCGGGCAAGACGACCCTCACCAAGGTCCTCGCGGGCGAAGGCCAGCCCGCCGCGGGCGCCGTTGCCCGCTCCGGCGAGGTCGGCTACCTGCCGCAGGACCCGCGCACCGGCGACCTCGACGTCCTCGCCCGCGACCGCGTCCTGTCGGCCCGCGGCCTGGACGTCCTGATCCGCAAGATGCGCGAGAACGAACAGCGCATCGCCAACGGCTCGGGCGCCACCCGCGAGAAGGCCATGCGGCAGTACGAGCGCCAAGAGACGGAGTTCCTCACCAAGGGCGGGTACTCCGCCGAGGCCGAGGCCGCCACCATCGCCGCCGCGCTCAACCTGCCCGACCGGGTGCTCGGCCAGCCCCTGCACACGCTCTCCGGTGGTCAGCGCCGCCGTATCGAGCTGGCCCGCATCCTCTTCTCGGACGCCGACACCCTGCTGCTCGACGAGCCGACGAACCACCTCGACGCCGACTCGATCGTCTGGCTGCGCGACTACCTGAAGAGCTACCGCGGCGGCTTCATCGTGATCTCCCACGATGTCGACCTCGTCGAGACGGTCGTCAACAAGGTGTTCTACCTGGACGCCAACCGCGCCCAGATCGACGTCTACAACATGGGCTGGAAGCTCTACCAGCAGCAGCGCGAGGCCGACGAGAAGCGCCGCAAGCGCGAGCGCCAGAACGCCGAGAAGAAGGCCGCGGCACTGAACGCGCAGGCCGACAAGATGCGCGCCAAGGCCACCAAGACGGTCGCCGCCCAGAACATGGCCAAGCGCGCCGACCGACTGCTCGCCGGCCTGGACGCCGTCCGTGTCTCCGACAAGGTCGCCAAGCTGCGCTTCCCCGAGCCCTCGCCCTGCGGCAAGACCCCGCTCATGGCGGAGGGCCTGTCGAAGTCGTACGGCTCCCTGGAGATCTTCACCGACGTCGACCTGGCCATCGACAAGGGCTCCCGCGTCGTCATCCTCGGCCTGAACGGCGCCGGCAAGACGACCCTCCTGCGTCTGCTCGGTGGCGCCGAGAAGCCCGACACCGGAGAGGTCATCGAGGGCCACGGCCTCAAGCTCGGCTACTACGCGCAGGAGCACGAGACCCTCGACCCCGAGCGCACGGTCCTGGAGAACATGCGCTCCGCCGCCCCCGACCTGGACCTGGTCGAGGTCCGCAAGACGCTCGGCTCGTTCCTGTTCTCCGGCGACGACGTCGACAAGCCGGCCGGCGTGCTCTCCGGCGGCGAGAAGACCCGGCTCGCGCTCGCGACCCTCGTCGTCTCGTCCGCGAACGTCCTGCTGCTCGACGAGCCGACGAACAACCTCGACCCGGCCAGCCGCGAGGAGATCCTCGGCGCGCTGCGCACCTACAAGGGCGCCGTCGTCCTCGTCACCCACGACGAGGGCGCCGTCGAGGCGCTCCAGCCGGAGCGGATCATCCTCCTGCCGGACGGCGTCGAGGACCTGTGGGGCTCCGACTACGCCGACCTGGTGGCCCTCGCCTGAGCCCGTGCGCGGCCTCCGGGAGGGGTCCGCGCCGCGTGATCGAATGACTGATCCACTGCGTATGGATCATTCGGCCGATCCGTGATCCATCATCTGTGTGAGATCTCCTCGTACCGAGGTGTGTCGTACATCGATTTCACGGCCGAGTCCTTTGTTCCCAAGGACTCGGCCGTTCTGCGTCGCTGACCAGGCACTTCGCGGAGGAACCCGTTCGGGTGTACGGACGGCACCGGCCGGAATCACAGATTCCACTCGTGGGGACGGGCTCCTGTCGTCAAAACCTTGTCTTACGGACCTTGCCGAATGGGTGGCCATGACGCCCGGAAGGGGTGATCATGAGAGTCCAGAGCGCACTTCCCATGAGGAGGACCGGGTGGCCGAGACTCTGAAGAAGGGCAGCCGGGTTACCGGCGCCGCGCGCGACAAGCTCGCGGCAGACCTGAAGAAGAAGTACGACTCCGGTGCGAGCATCCGAGCGCTGGCCGAAGAGACCGGCCGCTCGTATGGCTTCGTGCACCGGATGCTCAGCGAGTCGGGTGTCACGCTCCGAGGGCGTGGCGGAGCGACGCGGGGCAAGAAGGCCGCCTCGGCCTGAGGCCGGGCGTCCCATCGGCTTCGGTGGTGACCACCCGGTCGGTCGGGTGACCGACCGGGTGGTTACTGTGCAGTCACTTAGGTGCGTTCCTCGTGTCTTCGCGGGGTGCGCGTCTGATCCGACCGCACCCATCGGAGGCACCCCATGGCTTCGTTCGACAAGGATCTCGACCCGGTACTCGACAAGGACGGCGTACGGCTCATCGTCGACGGCGCGATCGCCACGGTGACGCTGACCAATCCGGCCAAGCGCAACGCCCAGAGTCCTGCTCTCTGGCGGGCCTTGACGCAGGCCGGGCGGTCATTGCCGGGCTCCGTCCGGGTGGTCGTCCTGCGCGCCGAGGGCCAGTCCTTCTCCGCGGGGCTCGACCGGCAGGCGTTCACGCCCGAGGGCTTCGACGGGGAACCGTCGTTCATCGACCTCGCGCGCGGCTCCGACGCCGAGCTCGACGCGACCATCGCCGAGTACCAGGAGGCATTCACCTGGTGGCGGCGCAGCGACATCGTCTCCATCGCCGCCGTCCAGGGGCATGCCATCGGTGCGGGGTTCCAGCTCGCGCTCGGCTGTGACCTGCGTGTCGTCGCCGACGACGTGCAGTTCGCCATGCGCGAGACCAGCCTCGGTCTGGTGCCCGACCTCACGGGGACGCACCCGCTGGTCAGCCTCGTGGGATACGCCCGCGCGCTCGAGATCTGCGCCACGGGCCGCTTCGTCCTGGCCGAGGAGGCCGAGCGCACCGGGCTCGCCAACCTCGCCGTGCCCGGCGAGCAGCTCGACGCCGCGGCCCGCGACCTGGCCGCGGCACTGCTGGCCGCGCCGCGGGACGCCGTGATCGAGACGAAGGCCCTGCTGCGCGGGGCACAGGAGCGGTCGTACGAGGAGCAGCGCACCGCCGAGCGAGCCTCCCAGGCGCGCCGGCTCCGCGACCTCGCGGGCGTGGGGGACTAGACACCCCCTGAGGGCGCTGAGGCCCTGAGGCTGGACACCCCCGAGACGGACTCCTGACTCCCTAAGGACGAGCGTCCTGGCTCACGGCGGTCACCAGTACCGCCACGGACGGGGCGTCCCGTGCGGCCTCCGTGATCGCCGTCCTGACCGCCCGTGCCACATCCACCGCCCGCTCGTCCGGGGAGACCGCCAGTTCGACCCGGATGTGGCGGCGCGGCAGGGCTGGTTCCGTGGCGGGCGTGGTCTCGACGTGGACCGGTCGACCCAGCGCGCCCGTCAGACGGGTCACGCCCGGGACGGCCAGCGCGGCCGCCGCGATCCGCGACTGCTCGGGGTCCTTCGGCACGACCGCCTTCCGCACGTCGTCGGCCCGCCCGGCGTTGGACGCCTCCGGTGGGCCGTCGGCCGGAACGGCGTCGGCCTGCGGCTCCTGTACGTCGTCTGCCGAGACGGCGGTGGGCCTCTCCTGTACGTCGCCTGTTGGGACGGCGGTGGGCCTCTCCTGTACGTCGGCGGCCGGGACGGCGGTCCGTGTCCCCCGTACGTCGGCGGCAGTGGCCTGCGTCTCCGGTACGCCGTCTGCCGGAACGGCCGCGGGCGCCTCGCGCTTCTCCTCCGTCGGGAGGGCGGTGAGTGTCTCGTCCTCCTCCAGCAGGTCCGTCACCTGCAGGTCCACCTCGGTGACGTCGAGACCGAGCCGCTGTGTCGCCGCGGTGGCCAGGGTCAGGCGCAGCCGGGCCGCGGTGGTCGGGAGGGGTTCGACGCCCGGGGACGTGGGATCCGCCGAGGCCAGGAACTCCGCGGTGACGCGCAGCGGGCCGGGCGGCAGCGCACTGGGCGGGGGCGGCACCGCGGGCGTGCCGGTCCGGTCCGGATCGGCGAGTGCGATCCGGAGCGCGCCGAGCCGCACACCGGCCACACCGGCCGCCGCACGCCGCAGCACCGACTCGGCCGCCTCTTCCGTGATCCACGCGCCGTCGCGCGGAAGGCCCAGCGGCAGGAGTCTGCCGAGCCCGAGCTGATGCCGTACCACTTGCGTCCACCGGTCCGCCGTCATCACTCCAGCCTGCCCCATCCACGGCGCGCGACCGCGCGACCCGACCTACTGTGAGCAGAGGAGGACGACCGAAAGGGACGTACGGCAATGACCGACATGACCGAGCGGAACCGGACGGACAGCCCCGACATCGAGAAGGAGAGCCAGCAGACCCGTAAGCCCACCAGGCGCGGCGGTGGAGATCCCGCCACGCGGGGACGGACCACGATCGCCGACGGAGTCGTGGAGAAGATCGCCGGGCTCGCCGCCCGTGACGTGGTCGGTGTCCACACGATGGGCAGCGGGCTGAGCCGGACCTTCGGAGCGGTACGCGACCGGGTGCCGGGCGGTTCCAAGGCCGTGTCACGGGGTGTGAAGGCCGAGGTCGGCGAGCTGCAGACGGCGCTCGACCTGGAGATCGTCGTCGACTACGGCGTGTCGATCGCCGACGTGGCCCGTGACGTACGCGAGAACGTCGTCGCGGCGGTCGAGCGCATGACAGGCCTCGAAGTGGTGGAAGTCAACATCGCGGTGAGTGATGTGAAGCTTCCCGAGGAAGAAGACGAGGAGCCGGAGACGCGACTCCAGTGACCCTCGGGCCACCGGAACGCCCCGGACGCTCCGGACACCGCACCACGAGTGATCACGCGGCCACCGACTGCTGAGGAGCGCATCATGAGCTTGGCCGTGATCGGCATGATCGCCGGAATGGCGCTGGGCTTCGCCGGGTACTTCGGCGGCTTCGGCGCCTTCCTCCTGGTGGCCGCCCTGGGGGCCGTCGGGTTCGTCGTCGGACGGCTCCTGGAGGGGGACCTGGACATCGGCGACTTCTTCCGCGCCCGTGACGACCGGCGGCGGTGACGCGTGCCAGGTCATGTCGACCGGCTCGGTGAGGCACGGCAAAGCCTCGCGACCGTCGCGGCCCCCGAGCGCGGCGCCACCCGGATCGCCGACCGGGTCGTCGCGAAGATCGCGTCGCAGGCGGCGCGCGAGGCGCTGCCCCCGCTGCCCGCCGACGCCGTGCGCCCGCACGCGACGGTCGTCGTGCGGCGGCAGTCGGCCGGCGGCGGAGCGGACGGAACGCCGACGCACAGCGCCCAGGTCCGGGTCAGTCTCGAACTCGGCTATCCCTCCGACATCGGCGCCCAGTGCGGCGAGGTGCGTCGTCATGTCGCTGAGCGGGTAAGGGCGTTGGCGGGAATGGACGTGCCGGACGTGGCTGTCCAGGTGGAGCGGCTGCACCTGGCGCACGGGCCGGGCGCAGCACAGGGGAGGACGCAATGAGCGAGCCCCAGGGCTCCGAGAACACCCGGAAGATGCCCGTACTGGAGAAGCCGGAGAAGGGGGAGGACACGGGCGCGCTCGGGCAGTCCGCCTCCGCGGCCGCCTACGAACCGCTGAACACCGTCGACGACGAGGACGGCCGCCAGGGCCGGTTCTGGTCCGCGCGCCGCATCCCGGCCGGCATCCTCGCCTTCCTGCTCCTCGTCGCCGCGGGCGCCTTCCTGTACGACGTCGCGGCCGTGCGCGCGGGGCGGTCCGCCCTGCGCTGGCGCACGTGGGTGGCCCAGCAGCTCGCCGAACGGCCGCTCGACGACACCGCGGTCCTCGTCGGCGCCGGAATCGCCGCCGCTGTGGGACTCTGGCTGATCGTCCTCGCGGCCACGCCCGGACTGCGGGACGTGCTGCCGATGCGGCGCACCCACGCCGATGTCCGGGCCGGACTGTACCGAGGTGCCGCCGCGATGGCGCTCCGCGACCGGGCCATGGAGGTCGCCGGTGTGCAGTCGGTGCGCGTGCGCGTGAAGCGCCGGAAGGTCGACGTCCGCGCGGTGTCGCACTTCCGGGAACTCGACGACGTGCGCGCCGACCTCGACACCACACTCGCCGACGGCATCAAGGGGCTGGGACTGGCCCGCTCGCCCGCCCTGTCGGTGCATGTCGCGCGCCCCGGACGGAAGGGGTGAGGTCCGTGCTCCGGATCGTCAACCGCGTACTGATCGGCTTCATCGGGCTCGTGCTGCTCGTCCTCGGCGGCTCCGTGTTCGCCGTCGGGCTCGGCGTACGGCCGCCGTCGTGGTGGATCCACGACGGGCGGCACGACGTGCTGCTCAGTAGGGCCGAACGGACCAAGTGGCGGGACCAGGGCTGGTGGTGGCCCGCCGTCATCGCCGCGCTCGCGGTACTCCTGCTGCTCGCCCTGTGGTGGCTGGTCGCCGTCGTGCGGCGCCGGCGTCTTGCCGACGTGCTCGTCGACACCGGCGACGGCGCGGGCGCGCTGCTGCGCGGCCGGGCCCTGGAGGGCGTGCTGGCCGCCGAGTCGGCCCGGCTGGGCGGCGTCGACCAGGCGCACGTCCATCTGACCGGCCGGCGCAGTCTGCCCGAGGCGCGCGTGCGGCTCCTGCTGGAACCGCATGTGGACCCCGGGCACGCGCTGCATCTGCTCACCGTGGAGGCACTCGCGCACGCACGGGACTCGGCCGGCCTCGCCGCGCTCCCCGCCGAGGTCCGCCTGCGCGGCGTCAAGCACCGCGCGGAGCGCGTGACCTGAGCGGCACGCGCTTCCGGGACGGCCCTTTCGGTGACGGATTCACCTGTTCCGGGGAGGGCCCGCCCTGCCGGGCGTACGCGCCTCAGCGGCCTCGCCGGGCTCCGCGTGGAGGTGCGGCTGCGCGGGGTCAAGTGCCGCGCGGGGCGCGTGACCTGAGTCGGCGCGCGCTGCCGGGCAGGCCCTGGCGCGGCCTGCCGGTCCCGCCGGTCTCAGCGGCCTCGCCGCGCTCCGCGTGGAGGTCCGGCCGCGCAGGGTCAAGTGCCGCGCGGGGTGCGTGAGGTGAGCGGCGCGAATTTTCGGCGGGACGCCCCCCGGGCCCACCGGCTTCCGGGAGGTCGCGCCGCGGGGCCCACCGGCGCGAGGGCACGCGCCGGGCCCGCCCGTTTCCGGTAGGACGCCCAGTCGTTCTCTCTCGCCGCAGCGGTCTCGCCGTGCTTTGCCCGTGGAGGTCCGGCCGCGCAGGGTCAAGTGCCGCGCGGGGTGCGTGAGGTGAGCGGCGCGAGGTTTCGGCGGGACGCCCTGCCGGGCCCACCGGCTTCCGCGCAGGCCCTGGCAGGCCTGGCGCGGCCTGCCGGGCCCGCCCGTTTTCGCGGCCTCGCCGGGCTCCGGGTGGAGGTGCGGCTGCGCGGGGTCGGACACCGTGCTGAGCCCGGGACCTGCGAGGCGCCCGCTTCAGGGACGCTTCCGGGCGGGCGCCCTGCTGGGTCGACCGGTCTCGGGGCGGGCGCACTGCCGGGCCGTCCGTTTCCGCGGCGGCCCGGGTGGGCTCAGCCGCTTCCACGGGCGGGCCCGGTGGCCGGGTCTAGAAACCGCTTCGCATCCCGCCGTCCACCGGCACCATGATGCCCGTGAGGTACGACGCCGCCGGGGAGAGCAGGAACGCGGCCGTCCGGCCGAACTCCTCCGGGGTGCCGTAGCGGCGCAGCGGGATGCGGGACTCGTTGGCCGCGCGGGTGGCCTCGGGGTCGGCGGACAGCCCGTCCAGTTCGCGGACGCGGTCCGTGTCGATGCGGGACGGCAGCAGTCCGACGACGCGGACGCCGCGCGGGCCCAGCTCGTCCGCGAGGGACTTGGCGAAGCCCGCGAGGCCCGGACGCAGACCGTTCGAGATGGTCAGCCCAGGGATCGGCTCGTACACCGAGCCGGAGAGCACGAAGCCGACGACACCGCCCTCACCGAGCTCCGCGGCGGCCGCGCGGGCCAGCCGTACCGCACCCAGGAAGACCGACTCGAACGCCGTCGTCCACTGCTCGTCGGTGTTGTCCGCGACGAAGCCGGGCGGCGGTCCCCCGACGCTGATCAGGATGCCGTCGAAGCCGCCGAAGTGGTCACGGGCGGCCGCGATCAGCCGGGCCGGGGTCTCGGCGGAGCCGTTGTCGGCCGCGACCCCGACCGCGTTCGCGCCGAGCGCGGAGGCGGCGTCGGCCGCGCTCTTCGCGTCGCGCCCGGTGACGACCACCTTGGCGCCGTCGGCGACGAGTTCACGCGCGGCGGCGTTGCCCAGGCCCCGGGTGGCTCCCGTGACGACGTACACACGATCCTTCAGTCCAAGATCCATGGCCCCATCCTCCCCTATCCCGGTGGCGTGACCTCTTCCGCTTCCCCCGCCTTCTCGACGCCGAACAGGCTGAGGGCGGACACCACCAGACCGATGTGGCTGAAGGCCTGCGGGAAGTTGCCGAGTTGGCGGCCCGCGACGGGGTCGTACTCCTCGGACAGCAGTCCCACGTCGTTGGTGAGGCCGGTCAGCCGCTCGAACAGCTCGCGCGCCTCACGCGTACGGCCCGTCATGTGCAGTGCGTCCGCGAGCCAGAACGAGCAGACGATGAAGGTGCCCTCGCCGCCCGGGAGCCCGTCGACGCCGGTCTTCGCGGCGCTGTAGCGGCGCACCAGGAAGCCGTCGGGGGCGAGTTCCGCGCGGACCGCCTCGATCGTGCCGACCACCCGTGGATCGTCGGGGGGCAGGAAACCGACCCGCGGGATGAGCAGCAGGGAGGCGTCCAGCTCGGGCGAACCGTAGGACTGCGTGAAGGTGTTCCGCTCGGCGTCGAAACCGCGCTCGCACACCTCCCGGTGCACGTCGTCGCGCATCGCCCGCCAGCCCTCCAGGTCGCCCTCGAGCGTCGGGTCGTCCTCCAGGGTGCGCACGGCGCGGTCGGCGGCCACCCAGGCCATCACCTTCGAGTACACGAAGTGCCGACGTGGGCCGCGCACCTCCCAGATCCCCTCGTCCGGCTGCCGCCAGGCGACCCGCAGGAACTCCATCATGGCGCACTGCACCCGCCACATGTGGGGTCTCGACGGCAGGCCCGAACGCCGGGCGAGCGACAGCGAGTCGATGACCTCGCCGTACACGTCGAGCTGCAACTGCTCCACTGCGCTGTTGCCGACCCGGACGGGCGCGGAGCCGGCGAAGCCGGACAGCCACGGAATCTCGTACTCCTGCAGTCGGCGCTCTCCCGAGAGGCCGTACATGATCTGCAGGTCGGCCGGGTCGCCCGCGACCGCGCGCAGCAGCCAGTCGCGCCAGGCCTCGGCCTCCTCGTGGTAGCCGGCCGCGAGGAGCGCGCCGAGGGTGAGCGTGGAGTCGCGCAGCCAGCAGTAGCGGTAGTCCCAGTTGCGGACGCCGCCGAGTTCCTCGGGCAGCGAGGTGGTGGGGGCGGCCACGATGCCGCCGGTCGGCGCGTAGGTGAGGGCCTTGAGGGTGATCAGGGAGCGGACGACGGCATCCCGGTGCGGACCGTCGTAACGGCAGCGGGCCGCCCACGCCCGCCAGTCCTGGACGCTGGTCTCCAGCGCCTCGAAGGGATCACAGAGGGGCGGCCGGGGGCGGTGCGAGGGGTGCCAGGTCAGGACGAAGGCGACCTTCTCGCCCTCCGCCACGGTGAACTCGGAGTGCGTGCGGAACTCCTTGCCCCAGGTGTGCACAGGCGGTTCGCTGCGCAGCCACACCGAGTCCGGCCCCGCGACCGCCACCCGGTGGCCGTCCGCGCGGCGCATCCACGGCACGACCGAGCCGTAGTCGAAGCGCAACTGGAGCAGACCGCGCATCCGGACCCGGCCGCTGAGACCTTCGATGATGCGTACGACATCGGGGGCGTGCTCGCGCTGCGGCATCAGGTCGGTCACCCGGACCGAGCCCTCGGCGGTGTCCCACTCGGTGTCGAGCACCAACGTGTCGGGGCGGTACGCGCGCCGGGTGCACGCGTCCGCACCCTCGGGCGCGATCCGCCAGTGTCCGTTGTTCTCGTCGCCCAGCAGGGCCGCGAAACAGGCTGCCGAGTCGAAGCGGGGCAGACACAGCCAGTCGACGGAGCCGTCGCGGCCCACCAGAGCGGCGGTCTGTTCGTCCCCGATGAGCGCGTAGTCCTCGATGCGTCGGTCCACGCTGGACGGGTTCCCGACCGGGGCGAACGTCAATCGGGCCGCCGGAGTGGCGTGCGCGCCCGCGGCGAGGCGGGACGGGACGGAACGGGGGAGACCCGGGCTCCGCCCCTGAGCTACACCCCCGCCGGTTCCGCTTCCGGCGCAGTCTGCGCGGCGGCGGCCTCCGCCCGGTCGCGGCGCTCGCGGCGGACCAGGATCACCCAGCCGACGGGGACGCCCGCGGAGAAGAGCCACCACTGGATCGCGTACGCCATGTGCGGGCCGATGTCGCTGTGCTCGGGGTCCGGGATCAGCTCGGGGGAGTCGCCCCTGGGCTCCGGCGCGGTCTGCTCGATGTAGCCGCCGAGGACCTGCTTGCCGAGCCGCTGTGCCTCCTGCCCGCTGCTGATCAGCATGACCTGGCGGTCGGGCAGGCCCCGGACGTTCTTGATGCCGCTGTCGGCGGTCGTCTGGTCGGCCATCAGCCGGCCGGTGACGGTGATCTCGCCCTGGGCCGGGGCCGGGATCTTCGGGAAGGCGGTCTGCGCGCCGTCCGCCGGGACCCAGCCCCGGTTGACCATGAGGACGCGGCCGTCGGTCAGGACGAACGGGGTCAGGACGTGGTAGCCGACCTCGCCGTCGGAGTTGGTGCGGCGGCGGACGACCTCTTCGTGCGCGGTGTCGAAGTGTCCCTTCGCGGTCACCCGGCGGAACAGGTCGTCGTTCCGGATCCGCTGTCCCGGCGCGGTGACCGTCTCCGCGGGCACCGGCTTCGCGGCGAGCGAGTCGGAGATCACCGTGTTCAGGGCGACCTTGTGCTCATGCCGGTGAAGCTGCCAGAAGCCCAGCTTGATCATCGTCGGGATGAGCGCGAGGGCCACGAGGGTGAGGATCACCCACTGCCGGGACAACAGGAAGCGGTACACCCCATTGACGGTACTCGGCATGATTCGGCCCTCGACGGGAGGGTCCCGCCGAGGGCCGTGCGATGCCCTGTCCCGGGCCGGGACTCAGACCCTGTCGACGATCCCCGCATTCCCCTCCGCGCGGGCGCAGTGCGCGCCGCAGTACCAGTGGCCCTCGACCTCGACACCCTGGCCGATGACCTGGACGCGACAGTGCTCGCAGATCGGGGCCATCCGGTGGATCGCGCAGGAGAAGCAGTCGAAGACGTGCACCGCGCCCTGCGCGTGCACCTCGAAGGTCATTCCGTAGTCATTGCCGCATACTTCGCATCTCGCCATGCGCCACAGGGTGGGGTGCCGGGGCGGTGCGGGCGAGCGGGCGCCGGGCGAGTCGCCCGTCAATCACCCGTACGTCCGTCACCCTTCCGACGCGGGTTCGACGTCCCGCAGCAGTTGTCCGAACGCCGCCTCGTCGATCACCGGTGTCCCGAACTGCTTGGCCTTGACCACTTTTGATGTGCTGGAGTCCGGGTCGTTCGTCACCAGCAGGCTGGTGAGCCGGGACAAGCTTGTCGCGACATGCAGGCCGGCCTCGACGGCCCGGTCCTCCAGCAGTTCGCGATCGACGGAGGTGTCCCCGGAGAACGCGACCCGCATGCCCTGTTTGAGCGGTTTGTCCGACTCGTACCGTCCTGGGTTGGGATGGGGGCATGCAGGGCGCTTACGGGAGGGACGCCAACTCCCGGACGGGTAACCGCCGGACGCGTAGCCCCCGGACTGCCGTCCGATGCGCGGTGCCGCCGCGCTGTCGGACCACTCCTTGAGCGGCAGGCACTCGAGGAGCGGCAGACGCACCCCGTCGCGCGCGGCGGCCCGCAGGCTCGGCCGGAACGCCTCGGCCAGCACGCGCGCGTCGTCCAGCGCGTGGTGCGCCCGCTGCTGTACGACACCGAAGTGCGCGGCCAGCGACTCCAGCTTGTGGTTGGGCAGCGGCAGGCCCAGCTCCTTGGAGAGCGCGATGGTGCACAGGCGCTGGCGCACCGGCGCCTCGCGCTCCGCGCGCGCGTACTCCCGCGCGATCATCGACCAGTCGAAGACCGCGTTGTGGGCGACCAGTACACGGCCGTCGAGCCGGGCGGCGAACTCCTCGGCGACGTCCTGGAAGAGCGGTGCCCCTTCGAGCATGTCGCTCGTCAGGCCGTGGATCCACACCGGCCCCGGGTCCCGCTCCGGGTTGACCATCGTGTACCAGTGGTCCTCGACCTCGCCGCGCGCGTCCAGCCGGTAGACGGCGGCGGAGATTATCCGGTCGTCGCGGGCCAGTCCTGTGGTCTCCACGTCAACGACCGCGTATCCCTGCGGATACGCGGCCGGCCAGGAGGCTGGGGACGCTGCGGTCGTGAGGTCTTCGAGCATGGTCAATGAGGATACGGGCCGTGACTGACAGTCCGGCCCCCGCCTTCCCCGATCCGGCACCCTCGAAGGCCCGCCACCGGGCCACCCGCGCGCGAGCCGGGCAACAGGGTCCGGCGGGCCCGGCGTTGACGCGCTCAGCCCAGCGCCGCCACCAGGTCCCCCGCCGTCAGGGCGGCCAGGCCGCAGCCGTCGACCGGGCCGGGCAGCAGCCGGTACACGGATCCGCTCGCGCCCTGCGGGGCGACGCCACCGTGCACCAGGGCGAGCAGCACGTGCCTCTTCGCGGCAGCCTCGGCGGCGAGCCCGTCCGGGTCCTCGGTCGGGCGCCGACGCTCCGGGGACTCCAGAGCGCGTACGCGGGCTGCGAGGGCCAGGTCCGTCTCGCCCTCCCCGCGCGTGTAGTGCCACAGCTCGTCGCCCGACGGCGCCCGCCGGACCACCGCGACCTCGTCCGTACGGGCCGCCGCGTGCCACACCGCCAGGTCCCACAGCGTCGTACGGCCGGTGGTGAAGTACTGGAACAGGTCCTTGCCGACGCGGCCGAGGTCGGCGCTGTGCCGGTACACGCTGTGGAAGCCGTCGGACGACGGCAGATGCAGGTCGGTCCACAGGAACGTGCGGCGCTCCAGGTCGACCAGCAGGGGGACGTGGATGCGCGAATCGCCCTCCAGGTCGTAGCGCTGACGCACGGTGCGGGGGTCGTACGCGGCGTCCCGTCCGTCCTTCGAGGGCAGCGCCATGAAGCCGGCGAAGGCGTCGAGGAGATGCTCGAAGGCGATGTTGTTGAAGCTGAAGACGATGGGCACGGCGAACCGCACCGGGCCGTCGGCGAGCGCCGCGAGGTCCAGGTCCACGTACTCGGTGGCGCCGTCGGGCGCCGGGGCCGAGGTCAGGTCCCCGGAGTGGACGGCGGCCCGCTCCCCGTGGACCAGGTTCGTGTAGTCGCACACGCCCACGAACGTCCAGTCCTCGTCGTACAGCGCGACCGACAGGTCGAGGTCCACGCGGATCTTCGCGGGTTGCGTCCAGTGCAGGAAGAGGCGCAGGACCTCCCCCTCGGGGAGCGGCTGGCTGCTGCCGCGCGGCACCGAGACCAGCGCCTTCGCGGACGCGCGCTCGGCGGAGGGGACGGCCAGGCCCGCGAGGCCCGCGTCGAGCACGGCGAGATCGAAACGAGGGGCGGACGCCAGCCGGCGTACGGCCTCGGCCTCCAGGAGCGCGCAGACGCCCTCGGTGACCGCCTCGGCCAGCGGAGCCCGGGTGTCGTCAAGGGTGAAGGAGTGGGTGACCTGGCCGCGAGGGAAGAACACCCGCCGCTCGCCGGGGAGATGACGGACGCGCAGCCGTCCGAGCGCCGCGAGCAGCGGACCGGGACCGGCCTTGGGCAGGACCCGCCGCATGGTGTCGGCGAACCCGTCGGGCAACTCCTCCAGGTCGTGCAGACGCAGCAAGTGGTCGAGCCTGCGCAGCAGTTCGCCCGGCCGCCGGGCGAGCAGGTCGAGAGCGCGGGGCAAGTCCTTGTCGCGCAGGGCCTGTTCGGTGTGCGCACCCCAGGAGTCGGGCTTGATGCGCGCGCCGTCGATCCGAACCGCCTCCGGGTGCGCGGCCGCGGTGCGCAGCAGGGCCTCGCCGATGGGTGCGGCGGAGGTGTCGGTGGCGCGCAGCACGGCGAAGGCGAGGGCCGCCTTCGGATGCCGGTCGTGCCGCTCGTACGGGTGCAGGATCTCGGCGGCGCGCTTCCATCCGACCGGATGTCGCAGCACGTCCTCGACCAGCGACGACGCCTCGAATCCGTCGAGTACGGCGAGGAGTTCGCGGCGCAGCGGGCGGGGCAGGGAACGGAAGCGGCGCAGTTCGACGAGATCGGCCTCGCCGCCCGACCAGACGTGCAGCAGCCTCAGCACGTCGGTCGCCGTGGTGAGGTGCGCGGCGAGCAGCGGGCGCACGGCGTCGCGCGTGCGCCGGTCCAGCAGGAGGCTGCCGAGCACCAGGGCCTTCGTCTCGCGGACGGGGATGTCCGCGGGGAGCCATTCCAACGTGGCGGGCGCGTGCGCCAGCAGCAGCTTCACATCGTCCCGGTCCTGCGGGGGCAGTGGCGTCCGCCGGGCCAGCAGCTGGAGCAGCGCCTTCGCGGAGTCCGCCCGCTGGTCGGTGCCGAGCGCCAGCAACTTCAGTGGTCCGATGGGCAGTTCGCGCCGAAGCCGGGGCGCGGCGGGCTTCAGGAACGGGTCGGCGCGGTCGATCCGGCGGTGACACAGGGGGCAGCCGGCGTAGTCGGCGCCGTCCCAGCAGGCGCGGCACACCAGGTGGGCGCAGGGCGACACCGGATGCACGCTGCCGACCGCCGCGCACAGCACGCACGGCTGGGCGGGCCACTGCAGCAGCAGGGTGAAGACCCGGTCGACGTACAGCTGGAAGGTGTCGTCGGGCACTGAGGCCGGGAAGCTGCGGAACAGCGGCATATGGGTGCGGTCGGCGCCCAGTTCCACGTCGATCTGCCGGATCAGGGTGTCGCCCGCGTCCGCGAGCCCCTTGGGGCCGAGCCAGGCGAGTGCGGCGCGCAGCGGTGTCGCCGGGGCGAATCCCCGGTCGAGCAGTTCGGCCTCCAGGGCGACGAGTCCCTCGGTCGTCGCCGGGTCCCCCGGGCGTGGCCCGGCCTGGTCGACGTAGACGGTTCGCAGGCGGCGGAGCAGCACGGACGACAGTACGGACAAGCGGAAATCCCCCGGGATCCGGAAATGTGTGAGGCGGGGCGGAGAGTGAGCGCGCTACGGGTGTCATAGAAAGAGAGAGAAGGAAGCACGCTTGCGGAGCCGCCCCCGCGATCGCCGAGTCTAGGGAGGCGTCGGCCCCAGGGGCCACCGAATATTTCTGGGGCCGGGGAAGCCGGTCGGTCCGGTCCGGCGCCGGACGCGGGCGTCCGGCAGGCGCATGGCTATGGACCTTTCGCCCGTGCGGTGCAAGCGTGCTGCGCGCCCCAGCAGGTAGCGCCTACGAAGGGCGGTACGGACATGGCACGAGTGAGGTACGGCGCACGGACCGAGGCGGAGATCACCGCCGCGCGCGCCGCGAGCTCCAAGCTCCCCGACATCTGGTCCACCGGCGTGGTGGCCGTCTGGGAGAGCGACCCGGACGCGGTCGCGGCGGTCCTGCCGCCCCCGCTGAAACCCACCGCACGGCCTCTGGTGCGGGTCAACATCAGCAAGGTCGATCTGCCCGGATACCCGCTGGGCGCGGGCTCGTTCGCCGTCGCCGCCGCGCACGAGAACGTCGAGGGCTGGTATCCGCTCGTCATGCCGATGACCCATGAGCGGGCCCTGATCGGCGGCCGCGAGGTCTTCGGGGAGCCCAAGAAGCTCGGCGAGGTGACGGTCGAGCGCGACGGGCTCGTCGTGCGCGGTGTGCTCGCCCGGCACGGCATCGCCTTCGTCGAGGTGCGCGGCGCGGTGAGCGGGGCCCTGCCGCTGCCCGAACCCGCGCAGAAGACCGACTTCTACTTCAAGTTCCTTCCCGCGGTGGACGGTTCGGGCTTCGACGCCGATCCGGTCCTCGTGCACTGCGTGCGCAACGAGAAGGTCCGCAAGCTGGAGCGCGTCACCGGGGACGTCGTCCTGCGCGAGTCGATGTACGACCCGGTCGCCGATCTGCCCGTACGCCGGCTGGTGGAGATCACCATCGCTGAGAAGACCACCGACCAGAAGGGCAGGGTCGCCGAACGCGTCAGCGGCCGGGCCCTGTTGCCGTACATCCACCAGCGCTACGACGACCCGGGCCAGATCCTCGACGGGCCGCCCGAGGGGAGCGTCTGATGGAGCTCCGCGCAGGGCGGGTCGCCGTCGTCACCGGCGCGGCGAGCGGTATCGGGCTGGCGATGGCACGGCGGTTCGCGGCGGACGGTCTGAAGGTGGTCCTCGCCGACGTCGAGGAGGGCGCCCTGGAGAAGGCCGCCGGGGAACTGCGCGAGGACGGCGCCGACGTCCACGCGCGCGTGGTGGACGTCGGGGAGCGCTCCGAGGTCGTCGCGCTCGCCGACGACGTGTACGCCACGTACGGCGCGGTGCACGTGCTGTGCAACAACGCAGGTGTCGGCTCCGGCGCCGAGGGCCGGATGTGGGAGCACGACCCGAACGACTGGAAGTGGGCCTTCGCCGTCAACGTGTGGGGCGTCTTCCACGGCATCCAGGCGTTCGTGCCCCGGATGATCGCCGGGGGCGAACCGGGCCACGTCGTCAACACCTCGTCCGGCGACGGCGGGATCGTCCCGCTGCCCACCGCCTCCGTGTACGCCGTCACCAAGGCGGCCGTGGTGACGATGACCGAGTCGCTGTACGCGCATCTGAAGGCGGAGCACGCGCGCGTGGGCGCCTCCGTGCTGTTCCCCGGACCCCACATGCTCCGCACGGGCCTGTGGGAGTCGCACCGCAACCGGCCCGCGCGGTATGCGAAGGAGCGGCCCCGCAGGACCCCGTACCGCAGCCTCGGTCAGTGGGAGGCCGCGATGAAGGAGGCGGGCCACGACGTGCGGTTCACGCCGGTCGAACAGGTCGCCGACCTGGTCGCCGAGGGGATCCGCGAGGACCGCTTCTGGCTGCTGCCCGAGAGCGAGCACAGCGACCGGCAGATCCGGGCGCGGTCGCAGTCGATGCTCGACCGGGCCGATCCGTCGTACCTGGAAAGTTTCATCCTCGACGGAGGGGGCGCGGTGACCGAACAGGACCCGTATCTGATCATCTCCTCCGACTGCCACGCCGGACTCCCCACCGAGGAGTACCGGCCCTATCTGGACTCCCGTTTCCACCGTGACTTCGACGAGTTCCTCGCGGGCCGTGACCGGCGCCGCGAGGAGATGACGCGTCTCGGCATCCGCAACGAGGCGTTCGCGGACAAGTGGTTCCACGACAACGAGGAAGGGCTGCGCGGCGGTTGGGACAGCGGGCAGCGCCTCAAGGAGCTGGACGGCGACGGGGTGGCGGCCGAGGTCGTCTTCCCCGACGCGGACGCCGTGGACAGCCGGACGGCCGCGCCGTTCGGCGTGGGCCTCGGCCTCTCCGGCGACCAGGACCCGGAACTCGGCATGGCGGGTGCGCAGGCCCACAACCGCTGGCTCGCCGACTTCGTCTCCGAGCATCCCGAACGGCACTGCGGGGTCGCCCTGTTGCCGGTGACCGGCGAGACCGGGCGGGTCGTCGCCGAGGTGTACCGGGCCAAGGAGTCCGGCCTCGGCGCCCTGATGATTCCCTCCATGTGGGTCGACAAGGAGCCCTACCACGACCGCCGTTACGACCCCGTGTGGGCGGCGGCCGCCGAGTGCGCGATGCCCGTGCTCACCCACTCCGGCGCGGCACCGCGCCAGGAGTACGGCGACCACCTGGGGATCTACGTCTCCGAAGTCACCTGGTGGCCCGCGCGCCCCCTCTGGTTCCTGCTCTGGTCGGGGGTCTTCGAGCGGCACCCCGGACTCCGGTTCGGCGTCGCCGAGTCGGGCTGCTGGTGGCTGCCCAACCTGCTGTGGTTCATGGACCGTCTCTATCTCGGCGCCCACGGCGGCAAGAAGCTGTCGCCCTTCGCGGAGCTGAAGCGGCCCCCGCACGAGTACCTGGACCGGCAGGTCTTCATCTGCGCGACCAACACCAAACGCCGCGAACTCGCCCAGCGCTACGAGATCGGCGTCGACAACATCCTCTGGGGCAGCGACTTCCCGCACCCCGAGGGCACCTGGCCCGACACCCGGGCGTGGCTGGCGAAGACCTTCCACGACATCCCGGTGGCGGAGACCCGCCGCATGCTCGGGCTCGCGGCGGCCGAGGTGTTCGGATTCGACGTCGGCCAACTGGCCCCGCTCGCCCGGCGGATCGGCCCAACACCGGCCGAACTGGGCCAGCAGGAGGACCAGTCGGCGGTCGAGGCGTCCTGGGCGCGCTCGCGCGAGGTGGGCCGCCACTGGCTGACGGACCACGACTTCCCCGTGCTGGGAGTGAACCCATGACCGCAGAGGACCGCTACACCGTCATCTCCGCCGACTGCCACGCGGGCGCCGATCTCCTCGACTACAAGCCGTACTTGGAGCGTCGGCACCACGAGGACTTCGACGCCTGGGCGGCCGGCTACGTCAACCCGTACGAGGACCTGCTCGCCGACACCGCCGACCGGAACTGGAACTCCGGGCGGCGCGTCGCGGAGCTGGAGGAGGACGGCATCGTCGCGGAGGTGGTCTTCCCGAACACCATCCCGCCGTTCTTCCCGTCGGGCTCCCTGATGGCACCGGCCCCGACGGCGCAGGAGCTCGAACTGCGCTGGGCGGGTCTGCGGGCCCACAACCGCTGGCTCGCCGACTTCTGCGCGGCGGCACCCGGCCGGCGCGCGGGCGTCTTCCAGATCCTCCTGAACGACGTCGACGCGGCGGTCGAGGAGATCCACCGGTCGGCTGGCGCCGGCCTCAGGGGCGGACTGCTGCTGCCCGGCACACCCCCCGGCTCGGGCCTGCCCGAGCTGTACTCGTCGGCGTACGACCCGATCTGGGCGGCCTGCGCCGAACTGGGTGTCCCGGTGAACCACCACGCGGGCTCCGCCTCGCCGCCCCTCGGGGACGAACCGGCGGCCCGCGCGGTCTACATGGTGGAGACGACCTGGTTCTCGCACCGGGCGCTGTGGCACCTGGTGTTCGGCGGCGCGTTCCGCCGCAACCCCGGCCTGAGACTGGTGCTCACCGAGCAGGGCTCGGGCTGGATCCCCGGGGTGCTCGACATGCTGGACTACTACCACGGGCGGCTGGTCGCGGCGGCGGGCAGGGCGTCGACGGCAGAGTCGAAGTTCGGCGCGGGGCTGGCCGCGACGATGGGCGAGCGTCCCTCCGAGGTCTGGCGCGACAACTGCTTCGTCGGCGCCAGCTTCATGCGCCCCCACGAGGTGCCGCTGCGCGACCGTATCGGCATCGACAAGATCATGTGGGGCAGCGACTACCCGCACGACGAAGGCACCCACCCCTACACCCGCGAGGGCCTGCGCATCGCCTACGCGGGCCTGCCCCGCGCCGAGATCGCCGCGATGGTCGGCGGCAACGCGGCCCGCGTCTACGGCTTCGACCTGGCGTACCTCGACGAGATCGCCGCGAAGGTCGGCCCCACCGTGGCCGAGCTCGCCGAACCGCTGGACACCCCGCCCGCCGACGCGACGAGCCCGGCGTTCGCGAGAGGAGGCTCGGTCCGCGTGTGGTGAGCGCCGAAGCGGTCGCGCCGGGGGAGCGCGGTTCGGCGGCTTCCGGGCGGTGTGCGGACCGCCGGGTCGGTGCTGCGTCGGTGCTGCGTCGGCCGCGCCTCGGGTGCGATCCTCCCCGTGTGACGGAACCGATGCGCGACGAGGCCCACGACGAGGCCCACGGCGGCACCCTCGGCTCGCGGCTCAACTGGCTGCGGGCCGCCGTCCTGGGCGCCAACGACGGCATCGTCTCCACGGCGGGCCTCGTCGTCGGCGTGGCCGGGGCCACCAGCGACCGCGCGGCGCTGCTCACCGCGGGCCTCGCGGGACTGCTCGCCGGGTCGATGTCCATGGCGGCGGGCGAGTACGTCTCCGTCTCCACCCAGCGGGACTCGGAGCTGGCGGCCCTGGCCATGGAGAAGCGGGAGCTCAAGGAGGAGCCGGAGGCCGAACTGGAGGAGCTGACCGGGCTCCTGGAACAGCGCGGCCTGTCGAGGGAAGTGGCCCGCGAGGCGGCCGAACAGCTCACCGAGCGGGACGCCCTGCGGGCCCACGCGTCCGAGGAACTCGGTATCAACCCCGACGACCTGACCAACCCGTGGCACGCCGCATGGGCGAGCTTCTTCGCGTTCACCGCGGGAGCGCTGCTGCCCCTGCTGGCGATCGTGCTGCCGCCGGCCTCCTGGCGGCTCGGCGTCACCGTGGTCTCGGTGCTGGCCGCGCTCGCCCTCACCGGCTGGAGCAGCGCACGGCTGGGCTCGGCGGACCCGCGGCGCGCGGTGCTGCGGAACACGGCCGGGGGAGCGCTTGCCATGGCGGTGACGTACGCGGCCGGAGCGCTGCTCGGAGCGGCGGGCGTATGAGCGTACGGCCGGGTGCGGGACGGCCCTTGGCGGAGATCACCGAGAAGCAAGCGCGTACCGACGGTAATACTTATCGGTAACAGCCTCTGTACGCGGCCGACCAGCGCATCTACGGTTCACCCATGCCGAACCTGCCCGATGTCGTGCTCTTGTCGATACCCGCCTTCATACTCCTCGCCGTCATCGAGATGGTGAGCGTCCGGATCCATCCGGACGACGATGCCGCGGGATATGAGACGAAGGACGCCGCGACCAGTCTCGGCATGGGACTCGGCAGCCTCTTCTTCGACTTCCTGTGGAAGGCCCCGATCGTCGCGATCTACATGGCGGTTTACGAACTGACGCCGCTGCGGGTGCCCGTCCTGTGGTGGACGATCCCGCTGATGCTGCTCGCGCAGGACTTCTTCTACTACTGGTCCCACCGCGGCCACCACGTGATCCGCGTCCTGTGGGCCTGTCACGTCGTGCACCACTCCAGCAGGAAGTTCAATCTCACCACCGCGTTGCGCCAGCCCTGGACGGGCCTCACGTCCTGGCCCTTCTACCTCCCGATGGTCGCCCTCGGGGTGCACCCGGCCGCGCTCGCGTTCTGCTCGTCGGTGAGCCTCGTCTACCAGTTCTGGATCCACACCGAGCGCATCGACAAGATGCCGCGCTGGTTCGAGTTCGCCCTCAACACGCCCTCCCACCACCGCGTCCACCACGCCTCCCAGGGCGGCTACCTGGACCGCAACTTCGGCGGCGTCCTCATCGTCTGGGACCGGCTCTTCGGATCCTGGGTCGCGGAGACCGAACGCCCCGTCTACGGGCTCACCAAGAACATCACCACGTACAACCCGCTGCGCGTGGCCACCCACGAGTACACCGCCATCGCCAAGGACGTGCGGGCGGCGGCGAACTGGCGCGAGCGCGCCGGGCGGATCCTCGGCGGGCCCGGCTGGCAGCCCGCGCCGCCGGCCGCCGCCGCGGCGCAGGGTCCGGCCACGGAGCCCGCCGGGCAGACCTCGGTCACGGCGCCCCTCGCCCGGACCCCGGTCACGGAGCCCGCCGCGTGACCCCGCGTCCCGCGCGCGTCCTGCTCGTCTGCTTCGCGCTGACGGCGGCCGTGGACCTCCTCTCCCTGCTCGCCGGATCAGACCTCGGGCACCAGGTCGCCAAGCCGCTCCTGATGCCGCTGCTCGCCGCGTACGCGGGTGTACGCGGCGGACCCCGGCTCCTCGTGGCGGCCCTGCTCCTCGGCTGGTGCGGCGACCTGGCGCTCATGTCCGACGCCGACCCCGCCTTCCTCCTCGGCATGGCCTCGTTCGCGGCGGGGCACGTGTGCTACCTCGTGCTCTTCCGCAGAACCGCACGCGTGCGCAGCGCACGGCTCCTCGGCGCGTACGCGACCGTCCTCGTCGCCCTCGTCGTCCTCCTGTGGCCCGGTCTGCCGGCCGGCCTGCGCGTCCCCGTCGCGGGCTACAGCCTGCTGCTGACCGCGATGGCGTACGGGGCCACGCGGCTCGGGCCCGTCGCGGCGCTCGGCGGCGCCCTCTTCATGCTCTCGGACACGCTCATCGCCACCGGCGTCGCCGACTGGCCACAGCCGCCGAAGGCGGACTTCTGGATCATGCTCACGTACGTCGTGGCCCAGTTCCTGCTGGTCCGAGGCGTGCTGGGCCCCCTCGCCGCGCGACGCGCGCCCGCGGCGGCGTACGGTGAGATGCGCTCAACCACCCCCTGAGCGCATCTCACCCACGCTCCGCACGAGAGGGACCCTCGCCATGCGCGCCACCACCATCCACGCCCCGTACGACATGCGCGTGGAGGACGTGCCCGAGCCCATGGTGCAGCTGCCCACCGACGCGATCGTGCGGGTGCTGCGCTCCTGCATCTGCGGCAGCGACCTGTGGGCGTACCGCGGCGAGGCGGCCCGGCAGCCGGGCCAGCGGATCGGGCACGAGTTCCTCGGCATCGTCGAGGAGACGGGCTCCGCGGTGACCGGCGTCCGGCGCGGCGACCTGGTCGTGGCGCCCTTCATGTGGTCCGACGGCGTGTGCGACTACTGCCGTGACGGACTCACCACGTCGTGCCGGCACGGCGGCTTCTGGGGTGCCGTCGGCTACGACGGCGGCCAGGGCGAGGCCGTACGCGTTCCCTTCGCCGACGGCACCCTCGTACAGCTGCCCAAGGAGGCGGCCTCCGACGACCACCTGCTGTCCGCGCTGCTCACGCTCTCCGACGTCCTCGGCACCGGCCACCACGCGGCCCTCGGCGCCGGCGTCCGCAAGGGCTCGACCGTCGCCGTCGTCGGGGACGGGGCCGTCGGCCTGTGCGCGGTGCTCGCCGCCCAGCGGCTCGGCGCCGAGCGGATCATCGCGCTCGGCCGCCACCAGGTGCGCACCGACATCGCGCGCCGCTTCGGCGCCACGGACGTCGTCGCCGAGCGCGGCGAAGCGGCCGTCGAGGCCGTGCGCGAGCTGACCGGGGGCCAGGGCGCGCACTGCGTCGTCGAGGCGGTCGGCACGGAGCAGTCCATGCGGACGGCCGTGAACATCACCCGCGACGGCGGCGCCATCGGCTTCGTCGGAGTGCCCCACGGCAGCGGTACGGGCCTCGACCTGGGCGTCATGTTCGACCGGAACATCGCCCTGCGCGGCGGGGTCGCCCCGGTCCGCGCTTACATCCCCGAGCTGCTGCCCGACGTCCTCGACGGAACCATCGACCCGTCGCCGGTCTTCGACATGACCATCGGCCTGGAGAGCGTGCCCGACGGCTACAAGGCGATGGACGAGCGGACCGCGCTGAAGGTCCTCGTCACCAACTGACGCCGGGGGCGGCACTCACGGGCTCAGCAATGGTCGCTGCCCGTCCGGCGGCTCACCACCGGATGGGCAGCGGCAGCGCCGTCAGCAGGCCCGACACCGCGACGACCAGGCCCAGCGCCACGATCTCCGCGCGCGCGGGGGAACAGGCGCTGAGCGGGTCCTTCGCGCGGCGCAGCCGCAGCCGCGCCCAGAGGGCCAGTCCGGCGACGGTGGCCACGAGGAGCACCTTCGCGAGCAGGGTGCGCCCGTACGCCGTCGACGTCAGCTGCTCCAGGACGGTGCCGGGCGGCATCCGGCGCAGCGCGCTCCAGGTACCCGTCGCGGTGATCACCGCGAACAGAACGGCCGCCGCGCGCGCGTAGATGCCGAGCAGGGCGGCCCCTGCCCCACCCGCGGCGGGTGCGCCTTCCGCGGCGCGCCGGCCGCGCAGCAGTCGCAGGACGTGCAGCAGACCACCCGCCCACAGGGCCGCGCACGTCAGATGAACGAGGGTCAGACCGGAGCCGACCAGAGTGTCGTGCTCCGACGCGGGATGCGCGCGCAGCGCCTCCGCCAGGAGCACCACGGCCAACGGCCCCACCTGGGCGGCCGGCCGGCGCGAGCGGGCGCAGAGCCAGGCCACCGCGAACGCGTTGACCTCCACGAGCGCCAGCCTGCCCTCCCGCGTCCGGTACAGGCCCCCGACGTCCAGGTCGGAGAGGTGACGCGGCAGCAGATTGCCCGTCGCCACGACGCAGGCCAGGCCCAGCGCGACGACGAACCCGGCGGCGGCCGCGTACGCCGACCAGCTGCGCGGCGCCCGCATCGGCAACGCACCGGGCACCCGGCGCGCCAGCCGGGCCGCGAACAGTTCCCCCACGGGGACGCAGAGCGCCGCGAACAGCACCGTCCGCAGCAGGGCGATGCCGGCGACGCCGGGCGCCGCGGCCTCTCCCGTGCCGGTGAGCGCGGTGCGCGGGCCGAGCAACGGGATCAGGGCCGCGACGGCCACCAGGGCGAGGACGGCGACGGCCCGGCGGGTGGCCCGGCGCCGCGCCGCTCCGCCCGCGTCCGCCGCCCCGGCCGTCGGTCGTATCAACGCCACCCCACGATCCTCGCCGGCGGTCGCAGATCCGGGCAAGTCACCGTAACCCGTGCGGAGTTCGAGGACGAGGGCGCGAGGCTCACGCCCACCGCGCCGGGTCCGTCCCCCAACGCCCCGGCGGGCGCGACCAGTCGGTGGGTCCGCCCGCGAAGGAGATCGGGGACAGGGCGTGGCCGAGGCGGCCGAGGGGGCTGTCCCGCTCGGACAGCCAGGCGTCGGGGCGGTCGTACGGTCCTCCCGCCGCGGGGTCCGGCGCCGCGCCGGGCGTCTCCTCCCGCCCGATCCCGTCCGTCAGCCACATCGCCGTGCGCGCCAGCGCCAGCCGTACGACGCACCCGCGGCCGTGCTCCTCCCGCTCCGTCAGCGCGCGCAGGACGGCCGCCGCCAGCAGATACCCGGTGCCGTGGTCGAGAGCCTGCGCGGGCAGCGCGCCGGGCCGCTCCGGCGATCCCTCCGTCCCGGCGATCCCGGTGGCCACCTGCACCAGACTGTCGAAGCCCCGCCGCCCGCCCCAGGGCCCGTACGTCCCCCACGCCGACACCTGCGCCACGACGAGGCCCGGACGGCGCTCGGCCAGCGCCTCGGGGGAGAGCCCGAAGCGGTCCAGGGCGCCGGGCCGGTACCCGGTGACGACGACGTCCGCCGCCGCCAGCAGCTCGTCGAAGGCGCGCCGGTCGGCCACCAGGTCCAGCACCGTCGAGCGCTTCCCGAAACCCGTGTCCGCGTGCGCGTCCGGGTCCTCGGGCAGGCGCGGCCCGTCCACGCGCAGCACGTCGGCGCCCAGCAGGGCGAGCGTGCGGGTGGCGACCGGGCCCGCGATGACCCGGGTCAGGTCCAGGACGCGCACCCCGGCGGCGGGCAGCAGCGGGCCCCCGTCGAGCAGCGGGGCGAGGGCCCGCGCACCCGCGCCGGCCGGCTCACCCCGCCCGGCAGGGCTGTCCCGCTCGATCAACGACCGCTCCGCCAGGGCGAGACCCTGCTCGTGCGCGGCCCACTCCTTCGCCGTGCGCAGCGCGACGGCGAGCCCACCGGCGGCGTACACCGTCTCCTCGATCTCCCGCGCGGACCGTCCGGCGAGCACCCCGGCCACGTCCTCGACGGTCGCGTCGTCCGCCGCCCCCAACGCGTCCAGCAGTCGCGCCCGGTGATGCGGATAGTTCGCGTGCGTCCGCACCCAGCCGTCAGCGGTCCGCCAGAACCGGGACAACGGCGCGAAGTTGACCGGTGCGCGCCCGTCGATCCGCAGATGCCGTTCGCTGACGAAGGCCGTGGCGACGGCGCCGTCGTCCACGTTCACCCGCGGCACCCGCGCGAGCCCGGCCCGCCGGGCCCCGAGTTCGGCGGCCGCCAGCGCGCAGGCGCCCACGCAGGTGCGTGCCAACTCGCGTACGGGCAGCCGGGCTTCCAGCGCACCCGCGCGCTTCACGGTCGAAACCCCGGGGAGCAGCGCCGGGTCGCCGCCCAGCTCCTCCCACACAACGGCCATCGGTGAATGGGTCATACCGGCACTATGCAGCGTGGACGCGATCAACATGGGAGGCGCCCCGGCGACGGCGCGGCCCCGGTCGCCGCACAGGACGACCGGGGCCACGGGGCGTTCGGCAGGCGCTACTTGACCGCCCGCAGCGCGTTGACGATCCCGAATCCGTAGAAGCCGTTCACCTGCTTGCCGCCCACGCAGGTCGCGTCGACGACGCCGTCGCCGTTCCCGTCGTACGGGTCCGTCGGGCAACCCGGGTTGTCCGCCTGGGCCTTGAGGAGGATCTGGAGCTGAGCCGGCGTCGCCCAGGGGTACTTGGACTTCAGCAGCGCGGCCACGCCGGCGACGTGCGGCGTCGCCATCGAGGTGCCCTGCAGGTAGCCGTACTGGTTGTTCGGCAGCGTGGAGAGGATGCGGCCGTTCTGCGACGGCGTGTCCGGGATCTGATACCGGTCGCCGCCGGGCGCCGCGACGTCGATGACGCCGTCGCCGTAACTGGAGAAGTAGGACTTGGCGCCCTTGAAGCCGGTCGAGGCGACCGTGACGACACCGGGCAACTGGGTCGGTATGTCGAAGCACTTGTGCGGGTCGACCGTGCGCGTCGTGGCGGTCGAGTCGTCGGGGCTGGACGCGTCGGTCAGCGCGTTCGAGTCGAGGTCGTCGTTGGAGTTGCCCGCCGCGGCGACATTCAGCGTGCCCTTCCCCTGCGCGTACAGCTGGGCCCGGTTGACGGCGTCGACGATGGCCTTCTGATCGGGGTCGTCGACGCAGTTGTACAGCCACGGGTCCACGTAGTAGCTGTTGTTGGTGATCTCGACGCCGTGGTCGGCGGCGAACACGAAGGCGCACACGACGCTCTCCGGGTAGAACAACTGGGTGGAGTCGGGCTCGGCCACCGTGATGCCCGCGACCTTCACGCCCGGCGCGACCCCGGCGACGCCGATGCCGTTGCGGGCCGCCGCTATCTCACCCGCGACATGGGTGCCGTGGTAGTGGTCGGCGTCCACCGGGCGCCAGGCTCCGTACGTCGTGTCCGGCTTGCCGCCCACACAGTTCGCGGACTGCGAGGCCGAGAAGTTCGGCGCGATGTCCGGGTGCGTGTCGTCGACGCCGACGTCGATCACGGCGACGGTGACCTTCTTGCTGCCCGGATTGATCGCGGCCGCCTTGTCGGCGCCTATCGCGCGCAGGTCCCACTGGTCGGCCTCGAGGGGCTCCTCGCCCGCGCCGGCGGTCTTCGCGACCTTGGCGGCCTCGGCTGCCGTCAGCACCTGTGCCGCGCCCTCGTCCGTCGTCCCCGCGGCGGTCAGTGCCGAGGTGCGCGTGGCACCGGCCGACTGCACTCCGCGTACCGTCCGGATCTGCCGTCCGAAGTCCGGGTTCGCGGAGTGGACGACGATCACGCCGATCTGCTCGTACGCGATGACGACGCTGCCGCCGGCCGCGCCGATCGCCTTCTTCACCGACTCGATCGTGCGGTGGTCCGTTGTCGTGTTGACCACGTACGAGAGGTTCGGGCCGTCCGCGGTCGTCGCGGCGGGCGCGGTCAGAGGTGAGGCCGAGGCGGCGCCCGGCAGGAAGCCGAGCGAGGCGGTGAGCGACAGAACGACCGGCACGGCGAGCGCGAGACGGCGTCTGGAACGCAGATGAGCCATGGGATCTCCACATCATCCGGAAAACGGAGCTGCCCGAACACGGATGGTGCTCGGGCAGGTACATGACGGAATGGTGCAGGCCGAAGCTATCCTCCCGTCGACCCGGCCAGCAATGACTTGCGGCCACCACTTCCGAAAGAAGCCGTGGGAGTTGAACCGGTCCACGCGTGGCGCCGTGACCTTGGACAGGGAGCCCGTGGACGATCGAGCCCCCCGCTCCGATCACGTAACGGATCCACATCATCACAATCTGTCACGAGGTCCACGTCGCTGTGAGGTCGAAGTCCCATGTCCGTACCCGAACCGCCCCCGTCCGCGGGCCCCGACCTGCCCCCGTCCACCGTCGTAACCGCACCCGCAACGCGAGGAGACACCGTGGCCACCGACGCACCACCACCCGCGAAAACCGGAGCCCCACTCCCGTCCACCGAGGAGTTCGTCGAGATGCAGGAGAGCGCCGAGTTCGGTGAACTCCGCAGCTCCCACCGCTCCTTCGCCTTTCCGCTGACCGTCGGATTCATCCTCTGGTACCTGCTGTACGTGCTGCTCTCGAACTACGCGGGCGACTTCATGGGCACCAAGCTGTTCGGCAACGTCAACGTCGCCCTGGTGCTCGGTCTCGCCCAGTTCCTCACCACGTTCCTCATCGCCTGGTGGTACTCGCGGCACGCGGCCACCCGGCTCGACCCCAAGGCCGACGCCATCAAGTCCCGGATGGAGGGCGGCGCATGAGCTCCGTACGGACGACCGCGCACACCACGATGCTGGCCGCGGGCGAGGCGAGCCAGCACCGGCCGCTGATCATCACCCTGTTCGCGGTGTTCGTCGCCGCGACCCTGGTCATCACCGTCTGGGCCGGCCGCCAGACCAAGGACGCCGCCGACTTCTACGCGGGCGGCCGCCAGTTCACCGGCTTCCAGAACGGACTCGCCGTCTCCGGCGACTACATGTCCGCCGCGTCCTTCCTCGGCATCGCCGGCGCGATCGCCCTCTTCGGTTACGACGGCTTCCTCTACTCCATCGGCTTCCTGGTTGCCTGGCTGGTGGCCCTGCTCCTGGTCGCCGAACCGCTGCGCAACTCCGGCCGGTACACGATGGGCGACGTCCTCGCCTACCGCATGCGCCAGCGCCCGGTCCGTACCGCCGCGGGCACCTCCACCATCGTCGTGTCGATCTTCTACCTGCTGGCCCAGATGGCGGGCGCGGGCGTCCTCGTCTCGCTGCTCCTCGGCATCACCAGCGACGGCGGCAAGATCGGCATCGTCGCGCTCGTCGGCGTCCTGATGATCGTGTACGTCACCATCGGCGGGATGAAGGGCACCACCTGGGTGCAGATGGTCAAGGCGGTCCTGCTGATCGCCGGCGCCCTGCTGCTGACCTTCCTGGTGCTGCTGAAGTTCCACTTCAACATCTCCGACCTGCTGGGCAAGGCGGCCGAGAACAGCGGCAAGGGCTCCCCCTTCCTGGAACCCGGCCTCAAGTACGGCGCCACGTCCACCACCAAGCTGGACTTCATCTCCCTCGGCATGGCGCTGGTCCTCGGCACCGCGGGCCTGCCGCACATCCTGATCCGCTTCTACACCGTGCCCACCGCCAAGACCGCGCGGAAGTCGGTCAACTGGGCGATCGGCCTCATCGGCACCTTCTACCTGATGACCCTCGCCCTCGGCTTCGGCGCCGCCGCTCTGATCAAACCGGACGAGATCATCGCCTCCAACAAGGCGGGCAACACGGCGGCACCCCTGCTCGCCCTGCACCTCGGCGGCGTCGACTCCACCTGGGGCGCGATCCTGCTCGCCACGATCTCCGCCGTCGCCTTCGCCACGATCCTCGCGGTCGTCGCGGGACTGACGCTCGCCTCGTCCTCCTCCTTCGCGCACGACATCTACGCGAACGTCATCAAGAAGGGGCAGGCATCGGAGAAACAGGAGATGGCGGCGGCCCGGTACGCCACGGTCGGCATCGGAGCCGTGTCCATCCTGCTGGGCGCTCTCTCCCGCGACCTGAACGTCGCCGGTCTGGTCGCGCTCGCCTTCGCGGTCGCCGCCTCCGCCAACCTGCCGACGATCCTCTACAGCCTGTTCTGGAAGAGGTTCACCACCCCGGGCGCCCTCTGGTCGATCTACGGCGGTCTGGCCACCGCGGTCGGCCTGGTGCTCTTCTCCCCGGTGGTCTCGGGCAAGCCCACCTCGATGTTCCCGGACGTCGACTTCCACTGGTTCCCGCTGGAGAACCCGGGCCTCATCTCCATCCCGGTCGGCTTCCTGCTCGGCTGGCTGGGCACCGTCGTGTCCAAGGAGGAGCCGGACGCCGGCAAGTACGCCGAACTGGAGGTCCGCTCCCTCACGGGCACCGGAGCGCACTAGACACCGGCATCTCGCGGGCCCGTCGTAGGCCGCTGGTGGATCACCACTAGTAGGTCCCTACGACGGGCCCGCGCCGCGTCTCGTGGGATCGGGCCGGTGTTCTTGTCGGTCCCGTCACGTAGGCTCACAGGTGTCCGGAAAACGAGATCGGCATCGAGGGAGGGGCCCCGCGTGCTCATCGACACCTACGGCCGGGTCGCCACCGACCTGCGTGTCTCATTGACCGACCGGTGCAACCTGCGCTGCACGTACTGCATGCCCGAAGAGGGCCTGCAGTGGCTCGCCAAGCCCGATCTGCTCACGGACGACGAGATCGTCCGCCTGATAGAGATCGCGGTCACCCGCCTCGGCATCGAGGAGGTCCGCTTCACCGGCGGCGAACCCCTGCTGCGCCCGGGCCTGGTCGGCATGGTCGAGCGGGTCGCGGCTCTCGCCCCCCGCCCCCAGATGTCCCTCACGACCAACGGCATCGGCCTCAAGCGCACCGCGAGTGCCCTGAAGGCCGCGGGCCTGGACCGGGTGAACGTCTCGCTCGACACCCTGCGCCCCGACGTCTTCAAGACGCTCACCCGCCGTGACCGCCACAAGGACGTCATCGAGGGCCTCGAAGCCGCCCGCGACGCCGGCCTGACCCCCGTCAAGATCAACTCGGTCCTGATGCCGGGCCTGAACGCCGACGAAGCCCCGGACCTGCTGGCCTGGGCCGTGGAGCACGACTACGAACTCCGCTTCATCGAGCAGATGCCCCTGGACGCCCAGCACGGCTGGAAGCGCGACGGCATGGTCACCGCCGGCGACATCCTGGCCTCGCTGCGCACCCGTTTCGAGCTCACCGAGGAAGGCGCCGACGAGCGGGGTTCCGCACCCGCCGAGCGCTGGATCGTCGACGGCGGCCCGCATCGCGTCGGTGTGATCGCCTCGGTCACCCGCCCGTTCTGCTCGGCCTGCGACCGCACCCGTCTCACCGCCGACGGCCAGGTGCGCACCTGTCTCTTCGCCACGGAGGAGACCGATCTTCGGGCCGCACTGCGCTCGGGCGCGCCCGACGAGGAGATCGCCCGCATATGGCGCGTCGCGATGTGGGGCAAGAAGGCGGGGGCGGGTCTGGACGACCCGTCCTTCGTACAGCCCGACCGCCCGATGTCGGCGATCGGCGGCTGACGCGGTCCGCCCGCTATTCCTCGCCGTGCTCGGCCGGCCGGGAAGCCTCCCACTCGTCGAGCGTCACGACGTCCTTCAGGAACCCGCGCACACCGAGGAACTTCGACAGGTGCTCGCGGTGCTCGTCGCACGCGAGCCAGGTCTTGCGGCGCTCGGGCGTGTGCAGCTTCGGGTTGTTCCAGGCGAGCACCCAGACGGCAGCCGCGCGGCAGGCCTTGGCCGAGCAGACGGGGGAGGCGGTATCGGAGCCGGGGGCGTTCAGAATCACCCTGCCGACCCTAGCCGAGGCCTCGCGTCACATGTTCCGCGCGGTGGGCCGGCCGTTCGTCGGTAGCGCTCCGACGGCACATAAAGGCGACGCCGAGCAGCCACGGGGGGAGCTGCCCGGCGTCGGTCCGTCGCTCCGACGGGGGATGCGGAGCGCGTACGAAGTATGTCACGGGTAACCGGCCGCCCGGCACCGGAACAACATGATTGATCTGAGCTTTTCTTGAGCTTGTTTGCGCGGCGATATTCCGTTTTCGGAGAATCCTCCGACGCCGTTCCAAGGCTGAACCGGCTTTGTCCCGCGGCGAGTTCGGGTTCGATTCGACCCCGGTCCGGACTCAGCTCCGGTCGTGCGGTTCGGCCCCCGACGGAGCTCCGGGATCGGCCGCGGCGTCCTTGAGGAAGGGTTCCTCGGAGCCGTCCTGCCGGGGCGGCGTGATCATCGGACGCAACGGGGCGGTGACGAACGTCGAGGGGAGCGACGGCGTGTTCTCGCGTCCGGCGTTGGCGATGACCACGGCGACGTACGGGAGGAGAATCCCGAGGACCAGTGCGACGAGAGCGACGGGCCGTTCGACGTTCCACAGGGTGGCCGCCAGGATCACGGCCACCGTACGCACGGACATCGAGATGACATAACGGCGCTGCCGGCCGCGCACATCGTCGTCCAGGCTCTGCCTGGCTCCGGTGATCCGGAAGACCTGGACGTTGCTCTGCTTCCTGATCACACTCCACCACCCGCCTGCGTCGGACGCTCCCCGGTCCGTACTCGTACGAACCCGTCGAGGAAGCAGGTCCGGACTTCTTCCACGTTACGCCGCGTCTGCGCCGCCTTCGAGACCGGGGGATGTCCGGACTGGGTGGACATGGTGCGTCGTAGCGCGTATGGCTCCGCCCGACATGCGCCGTATGGAGGACGGCAAGAGACTGACGGTACTGCTCACGGGGAGTGGTACGAGGAGGCGGACATGGGCTGGTTGTGGGCGATCATCGTCGGGTTCGTGCTGGGCCTGATCGCCAAGGCGATCATTCCCGGGAAGCAGCACAGCCCGCTCTGGCTGACCACCATCTTCGGCATCCTCGGAGCGACCGTCGGCAACGCGATCGCCCGGGGCATCGGCATCGCCGAGACCAAAGGCATCGACTGGGGCCGGCACGCGCTGCAGCTGGCCGCCGCGATCGTCATCGTCTTCCTCGGCGACATGCTCTACATGGCCATACGGGGCGACAAGGTGAAGACCTGAGACCAGGGCCGACCTCCCGGCCTTCCCGGGAAACGGCGGTACGACGAAGGGGCGGCTCCGTCAGGGAGCCGCCCCTTCGTCCGCGCGGGACGGGGGCGCGGGAGGCCTCAGCCGCCCGTGACCTCGACCGCGGCCAGGCTCTTCTTGCCCCGGCGCAGCACGAGCCAGCGCCCGTGCAGCAGGTCCTCCTTGACCGGGATCGCGTCCTCGGCGGCGACCTTCACGTTGTTCACGTACGCCCCGCCCTCCTTGACCGTGCGGCGCGCGGCGGACTTGCTGGCCACCAGGCCGACCTCCGCGAAGAGGTCCACGACGAGACCCGCCTCGGCGACCTGGATGTGCGGCACCTCGGACAGGGCCGCGCTCAGCGTCCGCTCGTCGAGTCCGGCCAGTTCGCCCTGCCCGAAGAGAGCCTTGGACGCGGCGATCACGGCGGCCGTCTGATCGGCGCCGTGCACCAGCGTCGTCAGCTCCTCGGCCAGCGCGCGCTGGGCGGCACGGGCCTGCGGACGCTCCTCGGTCTGCTTCTCCAGCTCCTCCAGCTCCTCGGGCGACCTGAAGGACAGAATGCGCATGTACGTCGAGATGTCCCGGTCGTCAACGTTCAGCCAGAACTGGTAGAACGCGTACGGCGTCGTCATCTCGGGGTCGAGCCAGACGGCACCGCCCTCGGTCTTGCCGAACTTGGTGCCGTCCGCCTTGACCATCAGCGGCGTCGCCAGCGCGTGCACATGGGCGCCGGGCTCCAGGCGGTGGATCAGATCCAGGCCCGCCGTGAGGTTGCCCCACTGGTCGCTGCCGCCCTGCTGCAACGTGCAGCCGTAGCGTCGGTACAGCTCCAGGAAGTCCATGCCCTGCAGCAGCTGGTAGCTGAACTCCGTGTAGCTGATGCCCTCCTCGGACTCCAGGCGCCGGGCCACCGAGTCCTTGGTCAGCATCTTGTTGACGCGGAAGTGCTTGCCGATGTCCCGCAGGAACTCGATCGCCGACAGTCCGGCCGTCCAGTCGAGGTTGTTCACCATGACCGCGGCGTTCTCGCCCTCGAAGGACAGGAACGGCTCGATCTGCGAACGCAGCCGCGTCACCCAGTTCGCGACCGTCTCCGGGTCGTTCAGCGTGCGCTCGGCCGTCGGGCGCGGGTCACCGATCTGACCCGTCGCCCCGCCCACCAGGGGCAGCGGCCGCAGTCCCGCCTGCTGGAGCCGGCGCATGGTGAGCACCTGCACCAGATGACCGACGTGCAGACTGGGCGCGGTCGGGTCGAAGCCGCAATAGAACGTGACGGGACCGTCCGCGAGCGCCTTGCGCAAAGCATCTTCGTCAGTGGACAGGGAGAACAGTCCCCGCCACTTCAGCTCGTCGACGATGTCCGTCACGGTTCTCGTATCTCCTTCAGTGGTCTCGCGAATCAGGTACGAGGTTATACGCCCTGGCTGACAGAGCTCATATTGAAGTCCGGCACCCGCAGGGCGGGCATCGCGGCCCTGGTGAACCAGTCGCTCCACTCACGGGGCAGCGTCTTCTCCGTCCGTCCCGCCTCCGTGGCCCGCCCCAGCAGACCCACCGGCGACTCGTTGAACCGGAAGTTGTTCACCTCGCCCACGACCTCGCCGTTCTCGACGAGGTAGACGCCGTCCCGGGTGAGCCCGGTCAGCAGCAGTGTCGCCGGGTCGACCTCGCGGATGTACCAGAGACAGGTCAGCAGCAGACCGCGCTCGGTCGCGGCGACCATCTCCTCCAGAGAGTGGTCCTCGCCGCCGTCGAGGACGAGGTTGCCGATGGTCGGTGTCACCGGCAGCCCGGTCAGCTCGGCGCTGTGCCGGGTGGTCGACAGATGCCGCAGCTCGCCCTCGTGGATCCAGTCGGTGGCCTTGAGCGGCAACCCGTTGTCGAACACGGAGGCGTCGTCGCCCGAGGAGTGCGTGAGGACGAAGGGAGCGGACTCCAGGCCCGGCTCGTTCGGGTCGCTGCGGAGCGTCAGCGGCAGCTCGGTGAGCCGCTCGCCGATCCGGGTGCCGCCGCCGGGCTTGCTGAAGACGGTCCGGCCCTCGGCCGCGTCCCGGGCGGCGGCCGACCACATCTGGTAGATCAGCAGGTCCGCGACGGCGGTCGGCGGCAGCAGCGTCTCGTAGCGCCCGGCGGGCAGGTCGACGCGCCGCTGCGCCCAGCCCAGCCGTACGGCCAGTTCCGCGTCCAGCGCCGCCGGGTCGACGTCCTTGAAGTCCCGCGTCGAGCGTCCCGCCCACGCCGAACGCGTACGGTCCGGGGACTTGGCGTTCAGCTCCAGCGTGCCGTTCGGCTGGTCGTGCCGCAGCCGCAGCCCCGTCGACGTACCGAGGTAGCTGGAGACGAGCTCGTGGTTGGCGAAGCCGTACAGCTCACGGCCGCCCGCACGCGCGCGTGCGAACGATTCGCCGAGCGCCGGCGCGAAGTCGGCGAAGACGGTGGAGGAGGTCTCGGCGGGCGCGTCCGTGAAGTCCGGGGACTCCGGTACGCCCGTCACCAGCGGTCGGCCGTCCTCGGCCGGACCGGCGCCCCGCGCCGCGGCCTCGGCCGCCCGCACCAGGGGCTCCAGCTCGTCGGCGGTCACGGCCGAGCGCGAGACCACACCGGACGAGGTGCCCTCGCGGCCGTCGACGGTGGCGATCACGGTGAGCGTGCGCCCGCGTGTGACCCCGTTCGTGGTGAGCGCGTTGCCCGCCCAGCGAAGGTTGGCGGTGGACTGCTCGTCGGCGATCACCACACAGCCGTCGGCCCGGGACAGTTCGAGGGCGCGCTCGACGACCTCATGCGGCTTGCTCGTACGGGCGCTCATCGACCGGCCTCCGACGTCGTGTTGAGGATGTTGACACCCTTGAAGAGGGCGGACGGGCAGCCGTGCGACACCGCGGCGACCTGGCCCGGCTGGGCCTTGCCGCAGTTGAAGGCACCACCCAGGACATACGTCTGCGGGCCGCCCACCGCGGCCATCGAACCCCAGAAGTCGGTGGTCGTGGCCTGGTACGCCACATCACGCAGCTGACCCGCGATCCGGCCGTTCTCGATCTTGAAGAAGCGCTGACCGGTGAACTGGAAGTTGTAGCGCTGCATGTCGATGGACCAGGACCGGTCCCCGACCACGTAGATCCCGCGGTCGACGCCCCCGATCAGATCCTCGGTGGACAGCCCGCCGGGGTCCGGCTGGAGCGACACGTTCGCCATCCGCTGCACCGGCACATGCCGGGGGGAGTCGGCGTACGCGCAGCCGTTGGACCGCTCGAAGCCGGTCAGCCGCGCGATCCGCCGGTCCAGCTGGTAGCCGACGAGCGTGCCCTCCTTCACGAGGTCCCACGACTGGCCCTCGACGCCCTCGTCGTCGTACCCGATGGTCGCGAGCCCGTGCTCGGCGGTGCGGTCACCCGTCACGTTCATCAGATCGGAGCCGTACCTGAGCTTGCCGAGCTGGTCGAAGGTGGCGAAGGAGGTACCGGCGTACGCGGCCTCGTAGCCGAGCGCGCGGTCCAGCTCGGTGGCGTGCCCGATGGACTCGTGGATGGTCAGCCACAGGTTGGACGGGTCGACGACGAGGTCGTACATCCCCGCCTCGACGCTCGGCGCCCGCATCTTCTCCGCGAGCAGTCCGGGAATCCGCTCCAGCTCGGAGTCCCAGTCCCAGCCGGTGCCCCGCAGGTACTCCCAGCCGCGCCCGACGGGCGGCGCGATCGTCCGCATCGAGTCGAACTCGCCGCTGGACTCGTCGACGGCCACCGCGGTGAGCTGCGGATGCAGCCGCACCCGCTGCTGCGTGGTCACGGTCCCGGCGGTGTCGGCGTAGAACTTGTTCTCATGCACGGTCAGCAGCGACGCGTCGACATGGTTGACGCCGTCGGCCGCCAGCAGCCGCGCGCTCCAGTCCGCGAGCAGCCCCGCCTTCTCCTCGTCCGGCACGGAGAAGGGATCGATCTCGTACGAGGAGATCCACGTCTTCTCGGCGTGCACCGGCTCCTGCGCCAGCTCCACCCGCTCGTCGGAACCGGCCGCCTTGATCACCTGGGCCGACAGCTTCGCCATCGCCACGGCCTGCGAGGCGACCTTCGCGGCCGCGTCCATCGTCAGATCCACGCCCGACGCGAACCCCCAGGTGCCGCCGTGCACGACCCGCACCGCGTACCCCAGGTCGGTGGTGTCCGACGACCCGGCCGGCTTGGCGTCGCGCAACCGCCAGGACGCGCTGCGCACCCGTTCGAACCGGAAGTCCGCGTGATCGGCGCCCAGCGCCCGCGCCCGCGCGAGCGCGGCGTCGGCGAGTGCGCGCAGCGGTAGCGCCGTGAAGGCTTCGTCGATGGAATGAGGCACCGAGGTCTCCCTGTTGTCGTGGCCCGTCGGGTCCGATCATGTCGCGCCGGCGGGTCCGGCGGCCACGCCTTTGCCGTGACCGGGCGCGTCTTTCGGCCGGGCCCTCGGCTTTCCGGCCGTACCGCCTCGGATTTCTGTAGGGATCCGACAGCACTCACCCGAACCCACTGTTGGTGCCCGATTCTCTGGGAGGCCGGGTGGACCGATAGGTTTTCGAGGAAGGCGCCTGTATTGCAGGGGTTTCAGTCCGCTAACGAAAGGGTGATCCGTTGAGCCGCTCGGTTCTCGTCACCGGAGGCAACCGGGGCATCGGCCTCGCCATCGCCCGCGCATTCGCCGACGCAGGCGACAAGGTCGCGATCACATACCGGTCCGGTGAGCCGCCGGCCGGCTTCCTCGCGGTCAAGTGCGACATCACCGACACCGAGCAGGTGGAGCAGGCCTACAAGGAGATCGAGGCCGAGCACGGCCCGGTCGAGGTCCTGATCGCCAACGCCGGCGTCACCAAGGACCAGCTGCTCATGCGGATGTCCGAGGAGGACTTCACCTCGGTCATCGACACGAACCTCACCGGCACCTTCCGCGTGGTCAAGCGCGCCAACCGTGGCATGCTGCGGGCCAAGAAGGGCCGCGTCGTGCTGATCTCGTCGGTCGTCGGGCTGCTCGGCTCGGCGGGACAGGCGAACTACGCCGCGTCCAAGGCCGCCCTGGTCGGCTTCGCGCGTTCGCTCGCCCGGGAGCTCGGCTCGCGCAACCTCACCTTCAACGTCGTCGCGCCCGGCTTCGTCGACACCGACATGACGCAGTCGCTCACCGAAGAGCAGCGCGCGAACATCGTGTCGCAGGTACCGCTGGGCCGCTACGCGCAGCCCGAGGAGATCGCCGCGACGGTGCGGTTCCTCGCCTCGGACGACGCCTCGTACATCACTGGAGCCGTCATCCCGGTTGACGGCGGACTGGGAATGGGTCACTGATCACCATGAGCGGAATTCTTGAGGGCAAGCGCGTCCTGATCACCGGTGTGCTGATGGAGTCCTCCATCGCCTTCCACACCGCCAAGCTGGCCCAGGAGCAGGGTGCCGAGATCATCCTGACCGCGTTCCCGCGGCCCACGCTGACCGAGCGCATCGCCAGGAAGCTGCCGAAGCCCACCAAGGTCATCGAGCTCGACGTCACCAACGAAGAGCACCTGGCGCGTCTCGCCGACATCGTCGGCGAGGAGCTGGGCGGCCTCGACGGCGTCGTGCACTCCATCGGCTTCGCTCCGCAGGACGCCCTCGGCGGCAACTTCCTCAACACGCCGTTCGAGTCGGTCGCCACGGCCATGCACGTCTCGGCGTTCTCCCTGAAGTCGCTGACCATGGCCTGCCTGCCGCTGATGCAGAACGGCGGCTCCGTCGTCGGCCTCACCTTCGACGCGCAGTACGCCTGGCCGCAGTACGACTGGATGGGTCCGGCCAAGGCCGCCCTGGAGTCCGTGAACCGCTACCTCGCCCGTGACCTGGGCAAGCAGAACGTGCGCTCCAACCTCATCTCGGCGGGCCCGATCGGCTCCATGGCCGCCAAGTCCATCCCGGGCTTCGGCGAGCTCGCCTCCGTGTGGGACTCCCGCGCGCCCCTGGAGTGGGACCTCAAGGACCCCGAGCCGGCCGGCCGCGGTGTCGTCGCTCTCCTGAGCGACTGGTTCCCGAAGACCACGGGCGAGATCATCCACGTGGACGGCGGTCTGCACGCCATCGGCGCGTAAACGCTTACGCACGGGTATTGACGCCCCGTTTCCCGCAGCGCGCGGGGAGCGGGGCGTCGCCCGTTCGGCCCATTCGACCGGGCGGCCCGGACCCCGTGACCCGCACGCTGGGAGAACGCACCGCCCCGCAGCCGTACGGCCGAGGAGGTCCCCTTGTGCGCCTGTCCCGCCGCTTTGCCCCGGTGTTCGCCGCTGTCGCTCTGGTGATGGCCGTGCCGCACGACGCGATGCCCCACCCGCGCTCGGAGGGCGTGAACGAGGGGTCCCGGGGGCCCGACGCACCCCAGCCGTTCGGCGCCGAGTGCCGGACCACCGTCGCCGGCTCCCATGTCGTCGCGTACTGCCACAACCCCTATGTGGGCACCGACCGCGTCCGTCTGCACGTGGAGTGCGCCCGCTGGTGGGACATCGACAGCGACAGCGCTCCCGTCGACGTGGGACCCGCGATGACGGTCAGGCTGACAGGCCGCTGCTGGAAGGAGGTCCGCACGGTCTGGATCACCCACGGCAACTGACGTCCGGCGGCCCCAGCCCACGGCAAGTGACGTCCGGCCGCCCCGTCCCAGGTCTGTGACACCGGGCCGTCGCGGCCTGTGACGGATCTCCGGTCTGTGGCGCCCGGCCGTCGCGGCCTGTGACGGTCCTACGGTTCGTGTTGCCCGACCGTCCCGGCCTGTGGCGGTCCTCCGGTCCGGATGCCCGGCCGTCCCGGCGCGTGACGGCCGGGTCATGACGGCCTTACGGCCCGTGACGTCCGGTCGGCCCCGGCCGTTGCCCCGCGCCTACGCCTTGCCGACCCGGCCGGCCGGGTCGGCACTGGAACGGATAGCTCGCGGCCTCCGCGGCCGCCGCCTCCGCGTCGCCCGTCCTGATCGCGTCGACGAGCCGGGCGTGGTCCATGTACGTCTCCGGAGTCAGCTCCTTGCCGACGTCCTCGCGCAGCCAGTCGCGCAGCACCTCGCCCAGATCCGCGTACATCGCCGTCATCACGTCGTTGTGCGACGCGGCCACCACCGCCAGATGGAAAGTCGCGTCGGCGGCCACGAAGGCCTCGGCGTCGCCCGACTCCCAGGCCTCCTCCCGGCGTACGAGGAGTGCGTCCAGCTGCTTGAGATCGCGCTCGGTGCGCCGCTCGGCGGCCAGCCTGGCGGCGCTCGACTCCAGCGTGGAACGCAGTTCGGCGATGTGCCGCGGGTCGGCGTCCGCGAACCGGCGGTGCATCACTCCCGCCAGCTCGCTGGTCGCCACGACATACGTTCCTGAACCCTGACGGATGTCCAGCAGCCCGTTGTGGGCGAGCGCCCGGACGGCCTCGCGCACGGTGTTGCGGGCGACGCCGAGCTGGTCGACGAGCTCCGGCTCGGTGGGGATACGGGAGCCCACCGGCCACTCGCCCGAGGTGATCTGGTTCCGCAGCTCGGCGATGACCTGCTCGGACAGGGCCGAACGGCGGGGATGGCTCAGCGGCATGACGGTCCTTCGTACGGGCCCGGGTGTGATCGTTCGCGCGGGGCCGGAGGCTCCGGAGATTAACGCAGCGGGATTGGACAGCCAATCATCCCATGATTCTATGATGGGTGGCATGGCCACCGAGGAGACCCGGACGACGATGACGTCCCCAGCGATACGCCCCACCACCGAGAGCACGGCACCGGAAACGCCCGCCACGCGCGCGTGGACGACGCGACTGGTGGTCGTCGGCATCGTCCTCGCCGCACTCAACCTGCGCCCGGCCATCACCAGCCTCGGCGCCCTCCTCGAAGAGGTGCGCGACGGCCTCGGCATGAGCGGCAGCGTCGCCGGACTGCTCACCTCGGTACCGCCTCTGTGCTTCGCCGTCTTCGGCGTGATGGCACCGCGGCTGGCCCGCCGCTTCGGGCCCGCCGCGGTCGTCTGCGCGGGCATGGTCGCCATCACGACGGGCCTGGCCGTGCGCCCGTACCTCGGCGGCACGGCCGGCTTCCTGACCGCCAGCGCGCTCGCGCTCATGGGCATCGCCGTCAGCAACGTCCTGATGCCGGTGATCGTCAAGCGCTGGTTCCCCGACAAGGTCGGCTCCATGACGGGCCTGTACTCGATGGCCCTCGCGCTCGGCACCTCGGCCGCCGCCGCGGTGACCGTCCCCATGACCGACGCCCTCGGAGGCAGCTGGCAGTCCGGTCTCGTGGTGTGGGCGGGGCTCGCGGCGGCAGCCGTCCTCCCGTGGGTTCTGCTGGTACGCGCGCGGGGCACCGATTCCCGCACCGGTGACGGTGGGCCCGCCACTGCCGTGGCAACCCCTACCGGTGGCCGTGGGCCCGCCGCGGCCGACACGGGCCCTACCGGTGACCGCAAGCCTGCCGCTGCCGCCCGCACCGGTGACATCGGCCCCGCCGGTGCCGTCGCCGGCCGGCACGAGCCCGACGGACTGCGCATCACCCGCAGCCGTACGGCCTGGGCGCTCGCCGTCTTCTTCGGCCTCCAGGCCACCGCCGCCTACATCACGATGGGCTGGATGGCACAGATCTTCCGCGACGCGGGCGTCGCCGCGGGCACCGCCGGACTGCTCCTCGCCGTCACCATGGTGATGGGCGTGCCGCTGGCCTTCGTCATCCCGCGCCTCGCCACCCGCCTGCCCCACCAGGGGCCCATCGTGGTCGCCCTCGGCCTCTGCGGACTCGGCGGGTACGCGGGCCTCTATCTGGCCCCGGCGGCGGGCGCCTGGGCCTGGGCCCTGCTGCTCGGCATCTCCAACTGCGCCTTTCCGCTGGCCCTCACCATGGTCGGCATGCGGGCCCGGACCGGTGCCGGTGTCGCCAAGCTGTCGGCGTTCGCCCAGAGCACCGGTTATCTGCTCTCGATCCCGGGCCCGCTGCTCGTGGGTGTGCTCTACCAGCACAGCGGCGGCTGGGGCCTGCCGCTCGCGATGATGGCCGGGCTGATGGTGCCGCAGATCGGCGTCGGCATCCTGGCGGGCCGCAACCGCACGGTGGAGGACGAGGCTGCCGGATGACCGGGTTCCGGGAAACGGGCCCCGGCGGCGGCACGGCCGACGAAGGGTGCGAGACTGGCGGCATGCCTGTGCTCGACCCGAACCCCCAGAACGGCCAGAAGAAGCTGCTGCTCGTGCTCGGCACGATGCTGGCCATCACGGTGATCATCGGCATCATCGCGTCCGTCGCGTCCCCGTGAACGGCGGATCCCCCCGGCCGACAGCCTCACGCTGACCGCCGCCGCACCGGCGCCGTAGCACCCCTCTCGCCCCTCCAGGACTCGCCGTCGCCGAGGCCGAACCGCCTGCGGGCCCGGGGGTAGGGCTAACCCCCCATCCCCTAGGGGGCGAGTGTCAGGGTCAAGTGGGTGGATCACCGGATGGGTTGAGGGCCGCTGAGTCCGTAACTTCGAGTTGTGACCGCGAGACGCGGCCCAGGGACCACTCGAAGACTCACGGAGGCGGCATGTCGGCCCATACACACACCCGGCCCCACCCGGTGACCACGGGCCGCGTGGACATCCGACTGCCCTGGTGGGCCCTCGCCCTGCCCACGCTCGCCTTCATCACCCTGCTGCTCATGATCCTCAATCCGGCGGACGCGCATGCCGCGGGCAGCGACCCGGCGATCACTCACATGTTCGAGCGCGTCCAGCAGACGGTCCTGAACAACACTCCGTGAGCCGCGGAGGCCTCGCCCACCGCCGCACACCCAGGGTCCCGGACCCCGCCGCTCGACCCGCCGCTCGACCCCACCGCTCGACCCAATCGGCGACCACCGGCGATCGGTCCCAACGGTCGCACCCCGGCAATTCATGCCACGCCGGCAGACAGTGCCCCGCGACGGCCCCGGCCACAGCCACCACCCTCGCCACCCCAGCCCTCGCCACCCTGCTCTCGCAACAGGGCGGATCGCCCCACCCCACCCGCCCCGATCGAGCCATCCCGCATCACGCATGTCACACGGACGGACGCCACCCGCAACCCGGGGAGGCCGTTTGACCCTCCAAGGGGTAGGGCATCACCCCTGACGGGGCAGGGCATCACCCCCGCCGGGGGACCGCATCAACTCCCTGCGCCCCATGGCATGTTTCGTGCGAAGCTGGGACGCATGAGCGTCGCAGAACCCCGCAGGATTGTCCTCTTCCGGCATGCGAAAGCCGACTGGCCGCAGATGTCCGACCATGAGCGGCCGCTCGCCGACCGGGGCCGCATGGACGCCGCCGTCGCCGGACGCAGGCTGGCCGACACCGGCATCCCTCTGGACCTGGCCCTTTGCTCCACCGCGATCCGGACCCGCGAGACGTGGAAGCACGCCGTCCAGGAGCTCCCGCACCGGCCGAAAACGGTCTATGAGGAGCGGCTCTACGAAGCCTCGCCGGGCGAGCTGATCGCCGTGCTCAACGAAACCCCGGACGACGCGCACAACGTGATCCTGATCGGTCACAACCCGGGTGTACAAGGCCTCGCCGAGGTCCTGGCGGGCCAGGCCGAGGGTGACACCCGCACGCGTATGAACGCCCATGGCTTCCACACCGCCGCCTTCGCGGTGCTGTCTTTCGACGGTCCCTGGAAGTCCCTGGAGCCCGGATCGGGTGCCCTGACCGACTACTGGGCTCCGACGGAGTGAGCCCACCCCTACGACGGACGGGGGCCCGGCACCGCCACGGTGCCGGGCCCCCGTCCGTCGTAGCGACGTCACTCAGTGAGCGTTGTCGTCCTCATGCATGTCGGCGGCCTCGACCTCTTCACGGGTGACGCCCAGCAGATAGAGGACCGTGTCGAGGAACGGGAAGTTCACCGCGGTGTGCGCGGCCTGGCGTACGACCGGCTTGGCGTTGAACGCGACCCCGAGGCCGGCGGCGTTGAGCATGTCGAGGTCGTTGGCGCCGTCGCCGATCGCCACGGTCTGGGCCAGCGGAACCCCGGCCTCGGCGGCGAACCGGCGCAGCAGCCGTGCCTTGCCCGCCCGGTCCACGATTTCCCCGGTGACCCGGCCGGTCAGCTTCCCGTCGACGATCTCCAGCGTGTTGGCCTGGGCGAAGTCGAGCCCGAGCCGCTCCTTCAGGTCGTCGGTCACCTGAGTGAATCCGCCGGAGACGACACCGACTTGGAAGCCGAGTCGCTTCAGCGTACGAATCAGGGTGCGCGCGCCCGGCGTCAGCCGCACTTCCTCACGCACCTTCTGCACCACCGACGCGTCCAGCCCTTCGAGCAGCGCCACGCGCGCGTGCAGGGACTGCTCGAAGTCCAGCTCGCCCCGCATCGCGGCGGCCGTGACTCCGGCGACCTCGTCCTCGCACCCGGCGTGCGCGGCGAAGAGCTCGATCACCTCGTCCTGGATGAGCGTGGAGTCCACGTCCATCACGACAAGCCGCTGGGCCCGCCGGTGCAGGCCCGCGGCCACCACCGCGATGTCCACACCGAGTGCCGACGCCTCGGTCACCAGCGCGGTGCGCAGCGCCTCGGTCTCCGTACCGGACACGGCGAACTCGACCGCGGTCACCGGGTACTTGGCCAGCCGGAAGATACGGTCGATGTTGCCGCCGGTCTTCGTGATCCGCGCGGCGATGGCGGCCGTCGACTCCGCGGTGAGGGGATGCCCGAGCACCGTGACCAGCGAACGTCCGGATCCGCGCGGGCGGTTGTCACCGAGGCCGGAGATGATCTCCGCCTGCATCTTCATCGATTCCGCCCAGCTGTGGACGGTGGCACGCAGGTCACCTTCGAGGCCGGCGGGCGGCTCGGTCACGAGCGCGCACAGCACGATCCGGCCCCGGGTGACGACCTGCTCGATGTCGACCACGTCGACGGACCAGGCGGCGAGGGTGTCGAAGAGTCCGGCGGTGATGCCCGGACGGTCCTTGCCGAAGATCTTGACAAGAAGAGTGGGCACATCAGAGGTCTGCGAAGCGCTCATGGTGGTCCCACCGTATCCGGCACCCAGTGCCTCGCGCCCGCCCGGTCCGCCTAGCGGACACGGAACACTGGGTGACAGCCGAACGGCACACAGGTGACCAACGGACCACCCCCGCTGCGAGGGGGCGTCCGCCACATCCCACGACAACTCGCCGAACCCGTCGTTTTCCCCTCACCCAGGGTCCCGCGGGCCCCGCAACCTGGGGCTCCGCCCCAGACCCCGCTCCTCAACGCCGGAAGGGCTGAATCCTGGCCCCGCGGCCGAAGAACGCACGGAACGGGCGACGCCCCACGCACCCGCGCGCCCGCACCCGGCCGTGCACGCCCCCGCCGCCCCCCCACGCACCCGCGCTCCTCAACGCCGAGGCCTGCGCGGAGGGGGTGGCGGCCCCTCGTCCGGCGAGGGCGGAACAGACGGCGGCGGAGGAGGCAGCGGCGGCGGCCCGTCCTGCCTCCGCCTCGGCCGGGGCCCGATCGGCCCCACCACGGTAGGCGCCCCGTACACGTCACCCGGCGCCCGAGAACCCCTCGGCGCCCGCCCCCGGTCCTCCGGCTCCCGCAGCTCGTCCGGCACCTTCAGATAGGGATTGGTGTCAGGGTTGGGCGCTCGGTACGACCCCCGAGGCCGGTACGGCCCAGCACTCCCGCCGTCACCCACACCTGCCTCGGCACCCACACCCGTACCGGACCCCCCACCCGTCAAGTCACCCCGTGCCAACCCCGCAGCCCCACTCGCACAGGCCAGCAACGCCCCCACAGCACCGGCGCCCGCCCCCCAGACGGCACCCAGCACCAACGCCACCCCCAGCCGGCCGTGCAACTCGATCCCCGCCCCGAACGCGTCGAACCCGAGTACGGACAGGGAGGCGTCCACCGACACCTCCGTCAGCCACGCGAGCAGCGGCAGGGTCAGCGCCGTCACTACGCCGAGCCGAAGTGCGCAGCGTCCTGCGAACCGCACAGCGCTGTCGCCCCGTACATGTGAGGCACCCGGTGCTCCCGCAGCAGTGGCACTCCCGGCCCGTACAAATGGCGTACGCGCAGCCGTCAGGACGCCCGCGTACAGCATCATCAGGGCGGCAGCCACCCCCAACAGCCATACGCGTCCCTCGAGTTCGGCCAGCCGTCCGAGTGTGACGGGCCGGGACGCATCGACGGTCAGCAGCCTGTCGAGGGGGTCGGGGAGCAGTTTGGCGAGTTCGCCGGTGGCCTTGCCGTCCCAGGGGACGAAGAGCCCGAGGGGGATGCCGAGCCACACACCGTTGGGCGCGCCGAGCAGTGCCGCTCCCGCGATCCGCTTCGGGTGGGCGTCGCCGATCGCCGCGTACGACGCCGCCGCGAGCCCGGCCAGGACGGCGACCAGCAGGACGGCGACGAGCGAGGAGGCGGCCGGCCGCACCACGCGGTGCACGGCGTCCCAGCCGCTCGGCAACGGTGTACGCCGGGAGGCCAGCAGCGCGATCAGCAGCACCCCGGCGGCCCACGCGGCCCCGCCGAGCAGCGTCGGCGCGGTGTCGACGGAGAATCCCACCGCCGCCTTCGCCTTCACGAGGTCGCCGATCTTGCCGGGCAGCAGACCGCCGAGGTCCCCGAGTCCGCCCGGGAGTTTGTCCGTGATGCTGCCGAGCCCGCCGCCATCGCCCGTGACCTTGTCGAGCCCGAGCTTGCCGCCGTCGATCGTGATGACGTCGTGTCCGGCCCAGGCGAGCCCGCCCAGTGTGGCCACGAACAGGACGATCACCGAGCCGGCCCGCGCCAGGAGTTCGGCCGGCGCGATGACAACTCCGGCCCCGCGCAAGGACCGTAGGAAGAACCACGCCATCAGCAGGGCGCCGACCAGTCCGACGCCGAGCGGCGTGATCTGGATGGCGGTGTGCGCCTCCGCTCCCTTCAGTCCGAAGGCCGAGACATTGCCGGACGGCGTCACCGAGCCGTTGGCTCCCAGGGCCACCACCGCGGCGGTCATGGGGCCGAGCGAGCCCGCCGTGTCCGCCCCGAGCAGGTGCAGACCGAGCGCCGCGGTGCCCGCCATGCCGATCAACGCCCAGCTCACGGAGGCGATCGCGGACAACAGCACATCCCCCCACGGCACACTCCTGGTGTTACCTCCGTGGTGCATGGTCCCGATGCTCATCGCCAGACCCCCCGATCCGCGCCGCGGTGTCCCCGCGAATGTCCCCCTCGCGTGGGATTACCACTCTCCGGGCCGGTTTCAACCCCGTCAACGGAAACGGGCAACCCGCCCGTAGTCATCGTTCACAAGGCCCGACTTTCGGTCAGGGGGCCTGTACTGAAATAGTTCCCCACGATGTTCGACATCCCTAGACTCCCTGTGTTGGGGGTAGCTCGGGGGACAACTCAGTGGGGCTGGAGTGCCGGAACTCGTACTGGAATTGAATGGACGGACCTGGACGCTAGACGCGTCCAGGCCTCACACCCTCGGACGTGATCCGCAGGGGGACATCGTGCTCGATGACGCCAGGGTGTCCTGGCGTCACGCCACGATCAGCTGGAACGGCCGTAGTTGGGTCATCGACGACCACGGGAGCACCAACGGCACGTTCGTACAGGGGCAGCGGATCCACCAGTTGGAGATCGGCCCCGGTTCGGCCGTGCACCTCGGCAACGCGACCGACGGACCGCGGCTGAGCGTGTCCGGTGCCGCGGCACCGGTGGCGCAGCCGCAGCAACAGCCGTTCGCGGCGCAGGGTGCGGGCCCCGGCTGGGCTCAGCCGCCGACTCCGCAGACGCCGGAGCCGGTGCAGCAACCGCAGCAGTCGGCGGGCATTCCGCAGCAGCAGGGACCCGGTGGTGGCGCGGGGGCGCCGCCGGTCTACGGCGACCGCAGCCCGACGACCTTCCACCAGTTCTCGCTCGGCCGGGTGATGCGCATAGGTCGTGCGCTGGAGAACGAACTGGTGGTCTCCGACCTCCAAGTCTCCCGCCACCACGCCGAGTTCCACGCGACGCCGGACGGCCGCTTCGAGATCCGCGATCTCGGCTCGCACAACGGCACGTACGTCAACGGTATGCCGATCGCCAAGGGCGGCTCCGCGCTGCTCGGCCCGAACGACATCGTCGGCGTCGGCCACTCGACCTTCCGTCTGGTCGGCGACCGTCTCGAGGAGTTCGTCGACACCGGTGAGGTCTCCTTCTCGGCCCGCCATCTGACGGTCACCGTCGACGGCGGCAAGCAGATCCTCAAGGACGTCTCCTTCGGCGTACCCGAGAAGTCACTCGTCGCGGTCATCGGCCCGTCGGGTTCCGGCAAGTCGACGCTCCTGAAGGCGCTCACGGGCTACCGCCCCGCCAACCAGGGCGACGTCCTCTACGACAACCGGAACCTGTACAAGCAGTTCGCCGAGCTGCGTCAGCGCATCGGTCTGGTCCCGCAGGACGACATCCTGCACAAGGAGCTGACCGTCAAGAAGGCCCTCAAGTACGCGGCCAAGCTGCGCTTCCCCGCGGACACCACGGGCGAGGAGCGCGATGCCCGGATAGACGAGGTGCTGCGCGAGCTGAAGCTGGACATCCACAAGGAGAAGAAGGTCACCTCCCTCTCCGGTGGCCAGCGCAAGCGGGTCTCGGTGGCCCTGGAGCTGCTCACCAAGCCGTCGCTGATCTTCCTGGACGAGCCGACCTCCGGTCTCGACCCGGGCATGGACCGCGATGTCATGCAGCTGCTGCGCGGCCTCGCCGACGACGGCCGTACGGTCCTCGTCGTCACGCACTCGGTGGCGGAGCTCGCGATCTGCGACAAGCTCCTCGTCATGGCGCCCGGCGGCTCCGTCGCCTACTTCGGTCCGCCGGAGGAGGCGCTGAACTTCTTCGGCTACGAGACCTGGGCCGACGTCTTCTCCGCGTTCGAGAACTACCGCGACTACGACTGGGCGGGCCGCTGGAAGGGCTCGCAGCACTACCAGATGTACGCCGCGGACATCGACGCGGTGGCTCCGCAGTCGACCCAGATGCCGTCCGCGCAGGCGATGAAGCCGCCGAAGCCGCAGAGCTGGGGCTCCCAGCTGATGACGCTGATGCGCCGCTATGTCTCGGTGATCGTGTCGGACAAGGGCTTCCTGGCGCTGACGGTGATCCTGCCGGCTGTCCTGGGCTCGGTCAGCCTGCTCATCGACAACGGCAAGACGCTGCTGGTCAACGACAAGATCCTGCCGTCGGGCGCGCATGTCGCGAACGGCACCGCCACGACCGTGCTGCTGATCCTCGCTGTCGGGGCGTGTTTCGCGGGCGCCGCCAACTCGGTCCGTGAGCTGATCAAGGAACGGGTGATCTACGAGCGGGAGCGCGCGACGGGTCTGTCGCGTTCGGCGTACCTGATGTCCAAGGTGATCGTCCTCGGTGTGATCACCATGCTGCAGGGCGCTCTGGTCGGTGCCATCGGCTTCGGCAGCCGTGAGGTGCCGGCCCAGGGGCTGATCCTCAAGAGCCTGCCCAAGGTCGAGCTCACGCTGCCGATCATGGCTCTCGGCTTCGTGTCGATGATGTTCGGCCTGATCATCTCTTCGCTGGTGAAGACCGCGGAGAAGACCATGCCGCTCCTGGTCATGTTCGCGATCGTCCAGGTCGTCTTCACCGGCTGTCTGTTCATCCTGAACGGCACAGTGGGTGTCAACCAGTTCTCGTACCTGATGCCGGCCCGCTGGGCGGTGGCGGCCTCCGGGGCCACGCTGGACCTGAACAACATCTTCCCGAACCAGGACGACCCGACGAGCACGGACCCGCTGTGGAACCACACGGCCGGGGCCTGGACCGTGGACATGATCGCGCTGATCGTCCTCGGTGTCGTCTGCGGCTTCTTCGTGGCCCGCTTCCTGCGCCGCCACGAGCCCGAGGTCATGCGCAAGTAGACGCCCGGGAACGACGCGAGGGCGGCACCCCTGATCGGGGTGCCGCCCTTCGGCGTCTACGTGGGAACTCCGCGCTGAGCCCTCAGTACGCGCTGTTCACGTTGTCCATGGAACCGTACTTGTCGGCCGCGTAGTTGGCGGCGGCGGTGATGTTGGCGACCGGGTTGTAGATGTCCCACGAGGTGCCGGCCACGTGGTACGCCTTGAACGTCGGCGGGATGACCTGCAGCAGGCCCTTCGACGGGATGCCGTTGATGGCGTTGATGTCCCAGTTGTTGATGGCCATCGGGTTGCCTGAGGACTCACGCATGATGTTCTTGTGCAGCCCCTGGTAGGTGCCGGGGATGCCCTTGGCCTTCATGATGTCGAGGGACTCGCGGATCCAGCCGTCGAGGTTGTTCGCGTACGTCTTCGCGGCGACCGTCTCGATCTTGATGCGCTGCGTCGAGCGGCTCGCGACGGCGGCCTTGGCACGCGACGCGGCTGCCTTCTTCTTCGCGGCGGCCTGGGCGGCTGCCTTCTTCTTGGCGGCCGCGGCGTCTACGGCCTTCTTCTTCGCCGCGTCGGCGGTCTTCTTCTTCGCCGCGGCCGCGGAGTCGGTCACGGCCTTCTGCTTCGCCGCGATGGCCTGCGCCTTCAGGTCGGCGCCCGCCAGCGGGCCGGTGACGCCGGCCTTGACGTCCTTGATCTGGTGCTCGCTGTAGGCGACCTGTGCCGTGGGGGCGGCGGCGTCGTCCGTGGTGGTGTGCGAGTTGCCCGGCACCAGGGAGAACGCGAGGGCGGCGGCACCAAGGGTGGCCACACCGGCGATCGAGAGCTTGTGGAGCTTGGTCAGCGTCGGACGATGACCAGGAGTGTTGATGTTCTTGGGCATGACTGATGGACCTCTTCGAATAGCGCGGAGGTCGCTCTTCGTCCCGGCGGGGGGACTGTGTTTCCGGAACAAACGCTGCGGGGGAGAACCCGAGGCGCTGAGCGACAGACGCAATTCTTAGCGGTCGCAAAATGCCCTGGCAAAGCTGTGACCTACGAAGCCAGGTAGTGGACACGGAAGGGGCAAATCGGGGCAGACTGGCACGTCTTCCCTGGTCATCTTGTCCCTTTTATCTCCTATGCTCCTTCGTACGTGACCTGCACCCTATGCGCGGGCTCACAGGGGCTCCAGATCAATCTGACCTGGAGTTGCGGGAGCAATGCTCAGAGTGAGGACTCCGCCGGGAGGATGAGGTGCACGTCCCCGAACTCGTGCCAGAGGTAGCGCCTGCGCAGCGCCTCGTCGTAACCGCGGTCGATCGCGGCCCCTCCCGCGATCGCCTCCAGCATCAGCAGATGCGAGGCCTCCGGCTCGTGCAGCCCGGTCAGCAGCCCGTCGACGGCCCGCACACCCCGCTCCGGGGTCACCACGAGGCCGGTCCAGCCCTTCGCCGCCCGGACCAGCCCGTCCGCGCCGGTCGCGGACTCCACGGCCCGCACGGCCGTCGTACCGACCGCGATGATCCGGCCCCCGCCGGCCCGCGCCGCGTTGATCAGCCGGGCCGACACCGCCGGCACCTCGTACCGCTCCGGGTACGGCGGCTCGTGCGCCTCCGCGGACGCGACCCCCGTGTGCAGCGTGACCGGCGCGAACTGCACGCCGCGGCTCACCAGCTCCGCCACCAGACGCGCGGTGAAGGGGCGCGCCGCGCTCGGCATCTCCGCGCTCCCCGCGCCGTCGCCGGACGGCAGCGCGAACACCGTCTGGTACACGGACAGCGGCTGGTCCCGGTCCGTATAGGAGTAGCGGATGGGCCGCCCGTGCCGCCGCAGCAGTCCCAGGACGTCCGTGTCCGGCACCCGCCCCCACCACAGCCGCGGACTGCCCGCGCTCAGCGGCTCCTCCAGAACGAGGCGTACGTCCCCGGGCAGGCACACCACTGTCCCCGCGGGGCCGCCCGCCCGCGCACGCGTGGTCCCCCTTCCGTCGGGATCCCGCACCTCGACCGCCCACCGACCGTCATCGCCACGCGTGGAGAAATGCACCACCACGCGCGCGTGGCCGATCCGCCCGTCCACGGCCGCCGCCAGGGTGGCCGAGGTGTTCACGATCAGCAGGTCCCCGGCCCTCAGCTGCCGGGGCAGCTCCACGAACGCGTGATGCGACACCTCGGTACCGCGCGACACCAGCAGCCGTACGGAATCCCGGTCGCGGCCGGGACCGCGCTGCTCCGCGGGCACCCGCGCCGACAATTCCTCCGGAACGCTTCTCCACTCCCGGCCGCGCCCGGCCGGAGGAACCCCCATCGCCGTGGTCACCGCTCCTCCAGCAGGGCCGGAGCCGCGTACCGCCCACTGGCCGGCCGTTCGTCGAGCAGGCGCAGAAAGGCCGGAACCACATTGTCCGGCGCCGGCCGCGGACCGTCGTCGTCCGGTACGGCCGCCGCGTAGAGGTCGGTACCCATGTCCCCGGGGTCCACCGCCCACACCCGCAGGCCCCGCTCCTCCTCCGCGAGAACCGCCGAGAGATGGTCGAGAGCGGCCTTCGAGGCGCCGTAACCGCCCCACGTCTCGTACGCCTCCGCCGCGGCGTCCGAGCTGATGTCGACGACCGTGCCCGCCTCGGCCGCCCTCAACAGCGGCAGCGCCTCCTGGATCAGGCCCAGCGCGGCGACCACATTGACCTCCAGGGCCTGCCGCAGCCCGTCCAGGCCCAGCTCCTCCAGACGTACCAGCGGCTCCGCGCCCAGCGCGCTCGCGTTGTTCACGAGCAGGTCGACACCCCCCAGTTTCCGGGCCGCCGCCACCAGCCCGGCACGGTGACCGGCGTCCGTCACGTCCCCGGGCAGGGCCTCCACACGCGTCCCGTACGCGGACAGCGCCGCCGCGGTCTCCTCCAGCACCACGGCCGTTCTGGCGTCGAGCACCAGATCCCAGCCGCGCTCCGCCAGAGCCGCGCCGAGCGCCCTCCCCAGCCCCTTCGAGGCCCCCGTGATGATCGCTACCGGCATGACATCCGTCCCCTCGCTCCGACCGCCTTCCCGGCGGGTGTCCTCACGGTAGGAACCGGGCCCGCCCGGCCGCCTCGTGCGCGGGCCGCAATGATCAGGGGTCCTTCGTCCTAGGCCCAATGGCCCGGCGGGCGCCATCACGGGTCCGATACGCGCTGTCACACCCCGCCGGTAGTTTGGGTTCATGAGTCACGGACCCCGGTCGGGCCTGTACGCGGTGAGCTCCGCGCTGCTGGCCATGAGCAGGCATCTCGAAGTGCGCGACGTCCTCAAGACGATCGTCGCCTCGGCCCGGGAGCTGCTCGACGCGCAGTACGCGGCGCTGGGCGTGCCCGACGACCACGGCGGCTTCGCCCAGTTCGTCGTCGACGGTGTCAGCGACGCGCAGTGGAAGGCCATCGGACCGCTCCCGCGCCAGCACGGCATCCTCGCCGCGATGCTGCGCGAGGCCCGCCCCGAGCGCCTGGCCGATGTGCGCGCGGACCCCCGCTTCGAGGGCTGGCCCGAGGCCCACCCCGACATGTCCGACTTCCTGGGCCTGCCCATCCGCGACGGCGACGAGATCATCGGCGCTCTCTTCCTCGCGAACAAGCTGCGCGCCGAGGGGGGACAGCCGTGCCCCGAACCGGACGGCAGGTGCGGTTTCACCGAGGAGGACGAGGAACTCCTCACGATCCTCGCCCAGCACGCGGCGATCGCCCTGACCAACGCCCGGCTCTACGAACGCAGCCGCGAACTCACGATCGCCGAGGAGCGCTCCCGGCTCGCGCACGAACTGCACGACGCGGTGAGCCAGAAGCTGTTCTCGCTGCGCCTCACCGCGCAGGCCGCCGCCACCCTCGTCGACCGCGACCCCTCCCGCGCCAAGGGCGAACTCCAGCACGTGGCCGCGCTCGCCGCGGAAGCCACCGAGGAACTGCGCGCCGCCGTCATCGAGTTGCGCCCCGCCGCCCTCGACGAGGACGGCCTGGTCGCCACCCTGCGCACCCAGATCCAGGTCCTCGACCGCGCCCACTCCGCGCGCGTGACCTTCTCCAGCCACGGCGTACGAGCGCTGCCCGCCTCCCAGGAGGAGGCCATGCTGAGGGTCTCCCAGGAGGCCCTGCACAACGCGCTGCGGCACTCCGGCGCCACCCGCGTCGACGTCACCCTCGACAGGCGCGGCCCCGGCGCCGTCCTGCACGTCTCCGACGACGGCAGCGGCTTCGACCCCACCGCCATACGCAGCGCCGGCCGCCATCTCGGCCTGGTGTCGATGCGGGACCGGACGAGCGGGGTCGGCGGCACACTCACCGTGGAATCGGCGCCCGGAAAGGGCACCGTGATCGAAATGGAGGTTCCTGGTGGCTGACGCAATCAAGGTGCTGCTCGTCGACGACCACCAGGTTGTCCGCCGGGGACTGCGCACCTTCCTCGAAGTGCAGGACGACATCGAGGTCGTCGGAGAGGCTTCCGACGGGGCCGAAGGCGTCGACCGTGCCGAGGAGTTGAAACCGGACGTCGTCCTGATGGACGTCAAGATGCCGGGGATGGACGGCGTCGACGCGCTGCGCAAGCTCCGCGAACTCGCCAACCCCGCGCGCGTGCTGATCGTCACCAGCTTCACCGAGCAGCGCACGGTGGTGCCGGCCCTGCGCGCGGGCGCCGCCGGGTATGTCTACAAGGACGTGGACCCCGACGCGCTGGCCGGAGCCATCCGTTCGGTCCACGCGGGGCACGTCGTCCTCCAAGCCGAGGTCGCGGGCGCCCTGTTGTCCCAGGAGGAGGTCAACTCGGGCCAGGGGAGAAGCGGTTCGCTCACCGAGCGGGAGCGCGAGGTGCTCGGCCTGATCGCGGACGGCCGCTCCAACCGGGAGATCGCCCGCGCCCTCGTCCTCTCCGAGAAGACGGTGAAGACCCACGTTTCGAACATCCTGATGAAGCTCGACCTCGCCGACCGCACCCAGGCCGCACTCTGGGCCGTCCGGCACGGGATCGCGGACTGATCGTCAGGGGCCGCTCAGCAGCGGGTCCGTGCCCGGCGCACTCCCTGGCGCACGGACGGGACGGTGCCACCGCACGGCAACTCGGAGGGTTCCGCTCCGGGATGAGATTCATACCGTCGTGTGTATGTCACCCGGATGGCGCATCCTCCGTGGAGTCCGGCCGTTCTCCAGTGCGCCGCGGCGGCCTGCCGCGGTGTTCGCGAGGAGGGGTTTCGCAAGTGAAGAACCTGAAGAAGTTCACGGCTGTCGCGATGGTGGCGGGCGGCCTGGTCGCCGCCGGTGCGGGCATGGCTTCGGCGACGGACGGCGCGTCGGCGGCCGGCAAGGCCGTGGGCTCCCCGGGCGTCGTCTCCGGCAACCTCGTCCAGGCCCCGGTCGACGTCCCGGTGAACGCGGTCGGCAACAGCGTGAACGTCATCGGTGCCCTGAACCCGGCCTTCGGCAACCTCGGCCTCAACCGCTGAGGTTCCGCACCGGAACGACCACGACCACCGGCCTTCCAGGGAGTCCCTGGGGGGCCGGTCGGCTTGTCGGCTCATCGGCGGACTGAACCGGACGAGGCGATCGGTACGGCCTTCCCGTGCCGTCCCCGCCTCCCCGGCGTTGCTCAGCGTACGACCCGCGGCAGGGTCGGATCCGTGAACGCAGGAGGAACGTTTCCCATGAACATCGCCAAGAAGGCCGCCCTGGCCGTCACTGTCGCCGGTATCGCCGCGGGCGCCTGTGCCGGTACCGCTGTCGCCGACGCGGGAGCCGAGGGCGCGGCCGCGCAGTCGCCGGGCGTCGGCTCGGGCAACGTCGCCCAGATCCCGGTCCACATCCCCGTGAACGTGGTCGGGAACAGCGTGAACGTCCTCGGAGCCCTGAACCCGGCGTTGGGCAACGCGGGCGTCAACGGCTGAGCCACCACGAGAGACAGGGGCCCCGCGAAGGGAAACGTTTCTCGGGGCCCTTCCGCGTCACACCGGCCGAGTACCGGAGACACCCGGGCGTTCGGGCGCGTGCCCCGCGCAAGGGGCTGTCGTTGGGACCAGGTCGCAGGTCGCAGGTCGCAGGTCGCAGGTCGCAGGTCGCAGGTCGCGGGTGGCAGGTGGCAGGTGGCAGGTGGCCGACGGTGCTTTGTCGGCAAGGCGTGCGTGGGTCCGCTGCGTGCGGCCGGGCGCCGAAGGACCCGAGTGCCCGGGCAAACCGAAGGGCCTGGGCGCACGGAGGCAGGCGCGGCCCGGAACGCGAGCCACGCAAGCCCCCGAGCGGGCAGGGCACCGCAGGTGCCCGTGCGCCCGAGGACCCGGCGAGGCGCGCTCCCGGAAGCGGGGCGCACCAAGGTGCCCGCGCACCTGAGGAACCAGGGCCACGCAAGGCCTCCGCACCCCGCGCTGGGCGGCGCTCAGCGCACCCCGCGCTCGCGTTCCTCCACGAAGGCGTTGTACGCGGCCACCTGCGCCCGCCGGGCCGTCCGCTCCACCGGCCGCAGAGCCTCGGCCCGAGCGGCGATCTCCGACGCGCTCACCGCGCCGCCGTGCCCGCTCTCGTACGCCACGGAAATCAGCATCCCGACCCGCTGGGCCAGCTCCAGGACGCGTACCGCACGCGGCGGGTACCCGGGGGCCAGCACCTCCCGCCCCAGCTCGGTCCGCGCCCGGTACGCCTCGATCGCGGCCGCCGCGACCGGCCCCGACCCGGCCACGTCCAGCCGTGACAGCACGTCCGTCGCGTCGCGGAGGGCCTCCGCCAGTTCCCGCTCGGCCTCCCCGAGCGAGGGCACATCGGCGGGCGACGCCTCGCGTACGGCAAGGCAGTGCCAGACGACCTCGACATGCATATCGCCGACGGGCCCGGCCTCGTACACCTCCGGCACGAGCCCCAGCGCACCGCCGTGACAGACCACGGCCTCCTCGGCGTCGAGGGCGCGCGCGTTGAACGCGGGCGGTCCGCTGAGCCCGAGTGGATGGCCCGGCGCGGGCAGCGCGACCCGCAGCCCGGTCACCCCGAGCGTGCGCAGCCGGCCGAGGGCGAGCGTGAGCCCGACGGGCCCCGACTCACCGGGCAACCCCTCGACCCGGTGCACCGCGTCGTCCCCGACGATGGCGAGCACGGCGTCGTCCGGAGAAACAAGTCCGGCCAATAGGGCATTTCCCCATGCTGCCAGCTGTCCTGAGCGTGGTTCCGAGAGCATGCCCCCACCCTAAGGACCGGCCGATGGATCGGTGCGGCCGACCGGTGGCGTAGGTTTTCCCTGGGGGCTTCGTCCACAGACGTAAGCGACGGCCGAGACTGCAATGGGAGACAACGCGCTCATGAGCGATGTACTGGAGCTGGTGGACGTATCCGTGGTCCGCGAGGGCCGGGCTCTGGTGGACCAGGTCTCCTGGTCGGTCAAGGAGGGGGAGCGCTGGGTCATCCTCGGCCCCAACGGCGCCGGGAAGACGACCCTCCTGAACGTCGCCTCCAGCTACCTTTTCCCCAGCTCGGGCACCGCCACGATCCTCGGTGAGACCCTCGGCCAGGTCGACGTCTTCGAGCTGCGCCCGCGCATCGGCATCGCCGGTATCGCGATGGCCGAGAAGCTCCCCAAGCGCCAGACGGTCCTGCAGACGGTCCTCACCGCCGCGTACGGCATGACCGCCGGGTGGCACGAGGACTACGAGGACATCGACGAGCAGCGCGCCCGCGCCTTCCTCGACCGCCTCGGCATGAGCGACTACCTGGAGCGCAGGTTCGGCACCCTCTCCGAGGGCGAGCGCAAGCGCACCCTGATCGCCCGCGCGCTGATGACCGACCCCGAACTGCTGCTCCTCGACGAGCCCGCGGCCGGCCTCGACCTCGGCGGCCGCGAGGACCTCGTGCGCCGCCTCGGCCGGCTCGCCCGCGACCCGATCGCCCCCTCCATGATCATGGTCACGCACCACGTCGAGGAGATCGCCCCCGGCTTCACCCACGTCCTGATGATCCGTCAGGGCAAGGTGCTCGCCGCCGGCCCGCTGGAACTCGAACTCACCTCGCGCAACCTCTCCCTCTGCTTCGGCCTCCCGCTCGTCGTCGAGCAGGTCGGCGAGCGCTGGACCGCGCAGGGCCTCCCGATGGCCTGAACCGCGGCAGCATGCGGACGCACACCCCTCACCCGGCGTACCCGACTTGATCGTGCGCTCTGTCCGCCGGGGGAGCGCGGTCCTACCATGACCACGTGAACGACATCAACGCATGGGTGTGGTGGCTGGTCGGGGCGGCCGGACTCGGTATCCCGCTCGTGGTGACCGCGATGCCGGAGTTCGGCATGCTCTCCGTGGGCGCCGTCGCCGCGGCGGTCGCGGCGGGCCTCGGCGGTGGTGTCGTCCTCCAAGTGCTCGTCTTCGTGGCCGTGTCGGTCGCGCTCATCGGAGTCGTACGCCCCATCGCCGCCCGGCACAGCGCCCAACGGCCCCAACTCGCCACCGGCATCGAGGCGTTGAAGGGCAAGCAGGCCATCGTCCTGGAACGCGTGGACAGTTCGGGCGGGGGCCGCATCAAGCTCGGCGGAGAGATCTGGTCGGCGCGCGCCCTCGACGCCGGGCAGGCCTACGAGGTGGGCCAGGAAGTGGATGTCGTGGACATCGACGGAGCCACGGCGATCGTCATGTGACCTCGTACAACGCAAGTGAACCGAACGCCCCACGTGGCAGACGACGTTCTGTCACACTCGTCCAGCAAGATCTTCAACACCCATAAGATCTTTCGGAATTACCGAGTGGAGAAGGGTACGGGGAGCATCGATGGAACCGATCATCATCGTCCTGATCATTCTGGTGGTGTTGGTCTTCATCGCCCTGATCAAGACCATCCAGGTCATCCCGCAGGCCAGCGCCGCCATCGTCGAGCGCTTCGGCCGCTACACGCGGACACTGAACGCCGGCCTGAACATCGTCGTCCCGTTCATAGACTCGATCCGCAACCGCATCGACCTGCGTGAACAGGTCGTCCCGTTCCCTCCGCAGCCGGTGATCACCCAGGACAACCTGGTCGTCAACATCGACACCGTCATCTACTACCAGGTCACCGACGCGCGAGCCGCGACGTACGAGGTCGCCAGCTACATCCAGGCGATCGAGCAGCTCACCGTCACCACCCTCCGCAACATCATCGGCGGAATGGACCTGGAGCGGACCCTGACCTCCCGCGAGGAGATCAACGCGGCCCTGCGCGGCGTCCTCGACGAGGCCACCGGCAAGTGGGGCATCCGCGTCAACCGCGTCGAGCTGAAGGCGATCGAACCGCCCACCTCCATCCAGGACTCGATGGAGAAGCAGATGCGCGCCGACCGGGACAAGCGTGCCGCGATCCTCACCGCGGAGGGCATCCGCCAGTCGCAGATCCTCACCGCCGAGGGCGAGAAGCAGTCCGCGATCCTGCGCGCCGAGGGCGAGGCCAAGGCCGCGGCCCTGCGCGCCGAGGGCGAGGCCCAGGCCGTCCGTACGGTCTTCGAGGCCATCCACGCCGGAGACCCGGACCAGAAGCTCCTCTCCTACCAGTACCTCCAGATGCTCCCGAAGATCGCCGAGGGCGACGCCAACAAACTCTGGATCGTGCCCAGCGAGATCGGCGACGCACTCAAGGGCCTCAGCGGCGCCATGGGCAACTTCGGCGGACTGGGCGGCGGTTCGGGCAACCGGGGATCCTCCAGGGACTCCGGCGGTGGCGGCAACGAACGCCGCGAGAAGCCGTCCATCACGGACTGATGCCGTACGACGACGGGGCCCACCTCCAGCGGGAGGCGGGCCCCGTCGTCGTACGGGCTACGCGGCCGGCTGAGCCAGCCACTCCGGCAGCGCGTCGAAGTCGTCCTGGCCGAGCGCCAGCAGCATGGCGTCCGCGGGCGTCGGCTCGAACGGCTGCCGCAGCAAGGGCATCTGGGCCTGCTCCGGAGTACGGTCGGCCTTGCGGTGATTGTCCTCCGCGCAGGAGGCGACCGTGTTCAGCCACGAGTCCTGACCGCCCTGGGCACGCGGGACCACGTGGTCCACGGTCGTGGCCCGGCGGCCGCAGTAGGCGCACCTGTGCCGGTCGCGTACCAGCACACCCCGCCTCGACCACGGCGCTTGTCTTCGGAACGGCACCCTGACGTAGCGGCAGAGCCTGATCACCCGGGGCACAGGTATGTCCAACGCCGCGCCGCGCATGCGCAGTTCGGGGTGAGTCTGCTCGACGACGGCCTTGTCCGTCAGCACCAGAACGACGGCTCGGTTCAACGTCACCGTCGACAACGGCTCAAAGCTCGCGTTCAGTACCAGCGTGTCCCGCATCCAGCCCACCTCCTGTGCGCACCGGCCCACCTGCGGCGGGCTGGGATCAACTCTGGCCGGGCACGCCGAGATGGACAACGCAATAAAAAATGCCCGCCCCTGATCACTTCCATGACCAGAGGCGGGCAAACGTTCGGTGAACGTCAGTCTGCGGCGGGAGAGGCGTACTCACCGATCAACTGGGCGCGCGCCAGCGTGTGGAACCGGAGGTTGAAGCCCACCACGGCGGGCGACACCTCCGCGTCGGGACCGAGCTTCTCCTGGTCCACCGCGTACACCGTGAAGACGTACCGGTGCGCGGGATCCCCGGCCGGCGGCGCGGCGCCACCGAAGTCCCTGGACCCGTAGTCGTTGCGCACCTGGACCGCGCCGTCGGGCAGACCCTCGAACTTGCCGCTGCCCGCGCCCGTCGGCAGCTCCGTCACCGAGACCGGGATGTCGAACACCACCCAGTGCCAGAATCCGCTCCCCGTCGGGGCGTCCGGATCGAAGCACGTCACGGCGAAGCTCTTGGTCTCCGCCGGAAAGCCCTCCCAGCTCAGCTGCGGCGAGGTGTTCCCGGCCGCGTAGACCTGCGCGTCCTTCAGTACGGCGCCCGGCTCGACATCCTCGCTGGCGACCGTGAACGCCGGCACCGGCGGATGGAAGTCGTGCGGGAGCGGCGGCCTCTTGAGCTCGGTCACGTCAGTACCTCCTGAACGGCGGATTCCGTGCTCCGAGCCTAGAACCAGCTGCGCTTGCTGCCGACCTCCGACAGCCACTGGTTCAGGTATCCGGCCCAGTCGGTGCCGTGGAAGTCGTGCAGCCCCACCTGGAAGGAACGGAACGAGTCGCTGCCCTCACTGAAGAGGCCCGGCTTCTTGTCCATCTCCAGGATGACGTCCATCGCGCGGTCGTCCGCGACGAAGCTCAGCTCCACCTGGTTCAGCCCGCGGTACTGCGACGGCGGGTAGAACTCGATCTCCTGGTAGAACGGCAGCCGCTGACGGGTGTTGCGGATGTGCCCCTTCTCCATGTCCGCGTTCTTGAAGCGGAAGCCGAGCTGGATGAAGGCGTCGAGAATCGCCTTCTGCGCCGGCAGCGGGTGCACGTTGATCGGGTCGAGGTCACCCGAGTCGATGGCGCGGGCGATCTCGAGCTCGGTGGTCACACCGATGTGCATCCCGCGCAGGCTCTGCCCGTCGATCGTGGTGATCGGCGTCTCCCACGGAATCTCCAGCCCGAACGGGACCGTGTGCACGGCACCCGCCTGCAGCTGGAAGGCTCCGCCGAGGCGCAGCTTGGTGAACTCGATGTCCTGCTTGTACTCCTGGTCGTCGTGGCCCTCGACCTCGACCCTGGCCTGCAGGCCGACCGACAGACCCTCGATCGACTGGTCGACCGAGCCACCCTGGATCCGCACCTCACCCTGGACGACGCCGCCCGGAACGGTGTTGGCCTCGGTCAGCACCGTCTCGACCGAAGCCCCACCGGCCCCCAAGCTCGCAAGCAGCCGCTTGAACCCCATGTCGTCACTTCCTCCCCAGGCAACGCCTGTTTCGTCCTCTGTCTGTATGGATCCCTTGATCCGTACAAACGCGATCCGGCCCCGACCGGTTCCGCGCCCTCACCCTTACAAGAGAGAGGGCCGCTGACCACCCCGCCGACAAGCATCCGTCCGGACTGCTCCGAACCCCTCCGGACTCCGCCACGGCGGTCAGGACGGAGGGACTACGCTCGTACGCCATGATCGCGGCCCCTGACCGTACGCCCCCGACGACCTCGGGGGCGACTTCCCGCTCCTGGTAGGGTCGAGCGGCATGCCGGGCGAACCGGACATGGTCCGGCTCGAATGGGAGTGACGCTTCCCGAGCTGTTCCTCCTGGCCGGCAGGTGCGACGCTTCGACAGATGATCACCTCAGGTACGGGTCGGCCGCGGGAAGTGATGCGATGACATCCGTCCCCGACGCGCCGCTGCCCCGCTCGTTCTTCTCCCGGCCCGCCCATGCCGTCGCACCGGAGCTTCTGGGCCGTCTCCTCGTCTCCGGGGAGGGCGAGGCTGCCGTGGCCCTGCGCATCACCGAGGTCGAAGCGTACGAGGGCGGGAAGGACCCGGCCTCTCACGGCTGGCGCGGCAGGACTCCCCGCAACGCTTCGATGTTCGGCCCTCCGGGCCATCTCTACGTCTACTGGGTCTACGGGATGCACCACGCCGCAAATCTCGTCTGCGGCACGGAGGGCGAGTCGCACGGGGTGCTTGTCCGAGCCGGTGAGGTTGTCGCCGGGCAGGCCGAGGCCGCCTGCCGCCGCCCTGCCGCCCGTTCCCCCAAGGAACTGGCGAAAGGCCCCGGGCGCCTCGCCGACGCACTCGGCATCACTCGCGCTCTCGACGGCGTGGACATCTGCGACCCGCACTCGCCGGTTCGCATCGCCTTCGGCGCCCCGGTTCGGGCGGACCTCATCATGAGCGGTCCCCGGACCGGAGTCTCCCGCGCTCACGACATCCCCTGGCGCTTCTGGATCTCGGCCGATCCGACAGTCAGCCCTTACCGGCGGCACGCTCCGCGCAGCAGGAAGGCGGCGCCGGGGACTTCGGACGGGAGAGCGGGGTGAGGTTCGATCACCAGCCCCGTCACGTCCACGGCGAGACCACGCTTGCGGCCGGGCACCGTCCTGGCCGCGTCCCGCCCGGTCGTGGTGGCCGGCACCTGCACGGCCGGGCGCACGGCTGACGACCCCTACGAACCGGTCGGCGAGCGGCAGGGCCGAAGCCCGATCAACACCAGCCGTCAAGCCCGCGTTCACCCAGAGGAAACGGGTCTCCCCTTCACCGGTTTCGAGGGGGGAGACCGACCGTGCCGCAGAGGTCGGACCCGAAATGCGTGCGGCTAGCATCTGCGGATGGCGAGACTGTTGTCATCCGCCTGTTCAAGGCGAGAGGACGTCTCCGCATCGTGTTCCGAGAGGGCCCCGGCAGGCTCGTCCCTGACGGCTGCTTGATGCCCTCCGGTGCGGTCCGCACCGGAGCGACAGCTTCGTCGATGTCGGGGCGATCCGGTCGGCACCGGCCGATGGCGGAACCCGAGGTCAGCCCCGCTGAGGACACCCCCAGCCCAGCAGGTTCACCGCTCGGGATACTCAGCACATCCACCCGCATCCCGACTGGACCGATTCGTTCCGTCCCGCACCCTCCCCGAGTTCTCAAGGAAGCCCCGTGAACCCGTTCGTCGCCATGGCCGGCACCGGCCTGCTCGGCTACGCCGCCATCTCCATACCCCGCAACGCCCGCAAGGCCCGTGCCCAGCGGGCCGCCGCTGCGGCCAAGAAGAAGCGGGTGGTCATCGATCCCGCCGAGTTCGGGCTCGTACCGGGGGACCAGCTCGACATGCGCTTCGCCGGGTCCGACCCGGAGGCCGACGCTGTCGCCGCAGCGGCGATCGCCGGCGACTGGCGCCAGGCGGCCGCCTACCTCGCGGGGGCCGGCCAGGACTGGGACTTGAGGTGGTACCGGCTCGGCATCCTCACCCACGCGGCCGTGGAGGACGACGGCTGGCTGCAGGCATGGCGCAGTGAATACCCGTACGACCCGGCTGTGGCCCTCGTCCACGCAGACGCGCTGGTGGCGCTCGCGGCCGATGCCCGCGGCGCCAAGACCGCGAAGCACACCACCGCCGAACAGTTCGCGGGCTTCCACGAGTTGCTCGCCGAAGCGCTGCCCGCCTGCGAGGAGGCGGCCCGGATGGCGCCCGAGGACCCGAGTCCCTGGGTCGCGCAGATCTCCATCGCCCTGGGGCTGGGCTGGTCGAACGAGCACTTCCGGGCGCTGTGGGCCGAGATCGTGGCCCGCGACCCGCACCATTTCGCCGCGCACACGTCGGCCCTGCAGTACTGGTGCGCCAAGTGGCGCGGCTCGGACGAGCTGATGTACGCCTTCACGGAGCAGGCCGTGGCCTCCGCCCCTCAGGGAAGCCTGCTGCCGGTGCTGCGGCTGTACGCCGCCTTCGAGCACGAGCACCGCGAGAGCGATCTGTCCGTCTACGCCAAGCCGTTCATGACGACGGCCATCGACGCCACGCTCGACGCGGTCGCCCGGGTGCCGGACGGCCACCACCGTCTTCCGCTCGTACGGCACCTGCTGGCCAACGCCTGCTTCCGCGCCGACCGGTTCGCGGAGGGCGTCGAGCAGTTCCGCGCGATCGGCGGTTACATCGGAAGCGTGCCGTGGACGTACTCGGCCGACCCGGCCAAGGCGTTCATCCACGCCCGTACGAACACCTTCGTCGGGTGGGAGAAGGCGGGCCGTCCGGCGCCGCAGTCCCGCGCCGCCCGCTGACAAATCCCCGGGCCGGTGGTCACACCCCTCGCTTGCGATCCGCGGAACGGAACGAGTACCCGGGGCAGTCCCACGTCCCTGCCGAACTCGTCGAGTCCGCCGAGCGGTCGGTGTCCCACCCGCAGTTCCGGAGTTCCGGCGCGAGCACGGGTGGGTCACCGTCCAGGGCGGTTTCGCGGCCCTGTTCTCCCTGATCGGTGACACCGCCCGCGCCGCCGCCCACTTCCGCGCGCCGGGCGACCTCGCGTCCGCGTTCCCACGGAGCTAGCTCGGCAAGCCCGCCGACGCCTGCGTACGGCACCGGGACGCGGTCCTCGCGCACGGACGACCCGACCGTGCGGAACACAGCGCCGAAGACAGTGCCGAACAGCGCCGCGATGCCCATCCGAGTGCCGAACACCGCGCCGAACAGAGGCCGTAGATGACCCCGCAGCCCGCCGCCCACCACACCGAGGTCGACGGCATACCCACCCTCTTCACGTGCGCCGCCGGACCGATGCGCGCGGGACTCGTCTTCCGGGTCGGTGTCGCCGACGAGACGCTCGGCCGGACGGGCCTCACTCACCTCACCGAGCATCTGGCCCTGCACCGCCAGGGCCTGGCCGACTACCACTTCAACGGTGCGACCAAGGCCGCGTTCACCCACTTCCACGCGGAGGGCGCCGAGCACGAGATCGTCGCCCACCTCACCGGCGTCTGCGCCTCCCTCAACGACCTGCCCATGGAACGGCTGGAGACGGAGAAGGAGATCCTGCGGACCGAGGAGTCCCGCCGCGAGCCGAGTGCGCTCCCGCTGTGGCGCTACGGCGCCCAGGGGTACGGCCTGGTCAGCTATCCCGAGTGGGGCGTGTGGAACGCGAGCGCCCAGGACGTCCGGCAGTGGACGCAGACCTGGTTCACCCAGGGCAACGCCGTGCTGTGGGTCGCGGGCGAGCGGCTGCCCGCCGGTCTGTCGCTCAAGCTGCCCGCCGGAGAGCGCCGGCCGATGCCCGTGGTGACCTCCGCGCTGCCCGTCACCCCCGCCTACTTCTCCGACGGAACCGGCGGGGTGCTGCTCGATGCCGTGGTCGCCGACACCACCGCCGCCCGGCTGTACTCCGCCGTCCTGGAGCGCGAACTCTCCCGCGTCCTGCGGCAGGAGGGCGGGTACTCGTACAGGGCGGCCGCCGACTGCACCCCGCGCCGCGACGGGTTCGCCGTGGTGACCGCCTTCGCCGATGCCCTGCCCGCCAAGCAGGACGCGGTCCTCGGCGGGTTCGTCGACGTCCTCGCCGGTCTCCGGGAGGGCCGGATCACGCGGGCCGACCTCGACGCGGTGCGCGGCCGCGCCGACGCCGCCCTGACCGCGCCCGACCTGCTCGTACGGCGGCTGCCCGGCATGGCGGAGGACCTGCTGGCGGGGCGTCCGCCGCGCGCGGTCGGCGAACTGCGCTCCGAGCTGTGGGCGGCGACCCCCGCACAGCTGCACGAGGTGGCCCTGGAGGCCGCCGGAACGGCCCTCATGCAGGTGCCGGCGAGGCACTCGGCGGACTGGGCCGGATACACGGCGGCACCGACCGCCTCGGCCCACGTGGTCACCGGCCGGCGCTTCATCACGGGACGCGCGGGCGAGGCGGGGCTGGTCGTGGGCGACGACGGTGTCAGCCTGACGGAGCGGTCGGCACCCGGACCCGACGGGACGGGGGAGCGGGCGGCGACCGTGCTCTACCACTCCTGCGCCGCGATGCTGAGCTGGCCCGACGGCGGCCGCCGGCTCATCGGCACCGACGGCCTGACCGTCGAGGTGGAGCCGGAGCTGTACGGCGTCGACGCGCGCACGATGGCGGTCATCGACGCCGCGGTGCCGACGGCCGCGGTGGTACAGCTGCCGCCCCGGCGGAACCCGCCACGAAGGGACCCCGGCCGGGGCATGGGGGCAGATACGGGCGCGGTAGCGGCGGCACGTGAGAAGGCCGCCGCCGCAAGGGCCTCCGCGGGTTCCGGGAACTCCGCGGACTCCGCTCCCGCCGCCGCGCCGCCGCAGGCCGCCCGCACGCGGCGCACCGGGCTCCAGACGGTGGCGGTGGTCCTCTTCTGCATTCTGAGCGGCTTCTTCGCCTTCCTCGCCCTCGCGCTCACGGCCTTCGGCGCCGACGATCCGGAGACCGGCACCGGCGAGTGGATCGCCTTCTCGGCCTCCCTATGGGCGGTCAGCGCCCTGCTTGCGTGGCCCGCCGTACGGATCCTGCGGCGCACCACCCGGATGTGAGCACTCATGTTTTTGCCGTTGCATAAGGGAGTCCTGTGACTTCCATGGCAAGATCTTTCCCGGACGTCGAACGGTCGTCGGCTACCGTGCGAATCGATTTCGGCGTCGTGGATACGAGTCAGCGGCCGTAGAGCCCGCGCCGTATCAGGGGGCAGTGAGTAACTCAGTGGACGTACGTCGGCCGACCGCCGTCGTGCGCCGCTCCAGCACCGCATATGTGTCCGGCGTATGCGTCCTGCACGGCGTGCAACGACGACGCGTCGGCGTACGTGCGTGCCACGATCACCGTCGACCGCGACGCGTGGGACGGGCCGGTCGCCGTCATCGGCTGAACCGGCGACAGCAAGAAGAGCAAGAAGAGCAAGACGAGCAGGACGAGAAGACCGGTCGGAAGAGCTGAGCTTTCGGGACCGGTCCAGGGCAGGAGAGCAGGTACATCGTGACCAAGCAGGTCAGGCAAGTGACGCGGTCGCGTCCGGCGCAGACGCAGCAGTCGCAGACGAGGCTTGTCCGCGTCGGCCGCGGCCTCGTCTCCTGGCTGCGTTCCCTCAGCAGGCGCAGCATCATGCTCGCCGCGGGTGCCCTGGCCGTCGTCGCCGCGGTCGTCGTGGTGTGTGTCTTCCTCTTCGGGGGGAACGACCGGCCACCCATCCCCGACACCCAGGCGCGGCACTACACCGAAGTCGACGCCTGCCTGCTCACCGGCAAGGACGGCATCCTGGCCGGCACCACCGCCGCGACCGTCTGGCAGGGCATGCAGGACGCCTCCCTGAAGACCCACGCCCGGGTCAACTACCAGCAGGTGGTCGGGGAGCAGAGCGTCGGCAACGCGCGGCCGTTCCTCAACGGCATGCTCCAGGGGTCCTGCGAGGTCGTTCTCGCCGTCGGCGGACCCGAGGTCTCGGCTGCGGCCGAGACGGCACCGCAGTACAAGAAGACCGACTTCATCCTCGTCGGCGGCGGACACTCCAAGTCCAACGTGACGTCCGTCCACACCGGCGACGGTCTGCGGGCCGACGTGGCCGGCGCCGTCGAACGGGCGGTCGACGCGAAGAACTAGCGGCCGGGCAACGGGAGCCAGTGCTGTGACCGCATGGGTTCGCCGGGTGGCGGTCGTGGCGGTTGGCGGGCGGTGACGTCCGCTCCGACCGCTGGAGGTGTGGTGGCCGAGCCCGTGCGGGTACGCAGTCTGCAGATCCAGTGGAGTCCTGCCTCCGGGCCGGCGAGGTCACCGAGGCCACGGACCTCGCCCGCAAACGTCGACTCTCGGCCCGATACGAAAAGGAACTGGCCAAAGGACCGGCCCACCTTGCCACCGCACTTGGGGGTGGACCGGTCGGACGGGTCACTCGACGGAGCGGACGCCTGCGGCCCCCAGGGCTCGCCCTTCACCCTGCTCAGGGGTACCCCCGCCCGCGCCGACCAGGTGCGCAACGGCCAGCGCCCCGGAGTCTCCGGCGACGGAGGCGTCCACCCTTGGCGTTTCTGGGTGGTCGACGACCCAACGGTGAGCCCTTGTCGAGCCCATGCGCCCCGCCGCCGCTCAACTTGACGCGCCCCTGGGGGATCCGTAATGTAGCCCGAGCCGCTTGAACTGGTTACGGCGTTCAGCCAGCAGCCGAGAGCGGCCAACCCACTACCTACGACTTCCCTCCAGCGGGGGCTTATTCGGCATGCCTGCATGCCTGAATTCGAACTCGCGGAACTCGATTATGAGTCGCCGAGGGAATCGGCTAACGTAGTGAATGTCGAAAGGCCGCGAAACGCGAAAGCGCCGAAAGGCCCGAAGACAAGCCCCGCTGACTGGGAGTCAGGCCCGAAAGGTTCTGATAGAGTCGGACTCGCCGGAAAGGGAAACGCGGAAGCGGGAACCTGGAAA